>NZ_LJQT01000423.1:0-2911 GCF_001400515.1 Pseudomonas meliae
TCTGCGTCTACGGGTCTGCCTTTGTAGACGCCTGAAGCTTTTGCCTTCTCAATCCCTTGTGCCTGGCGCAGTCTTCTTTGTTGATAGTCCTTCCTGGCGATGGCGGCCATCATATCGATCATCATGTAGTTGATGGCCGCCAGCATGCGGTCGGTGAACTCGTCCCCCGACTGGGCCGTCATGCCTTGATGACTGGTAGGCAGATCCACAGAGACGATCCGTATGCCTCGGTTATCGATTGCTGTTTTGAGGGATCGCCAAGCCCGGTCATCCATCCGCGACAGCCGATCGATGCTTTCCACCAGCAGCACGTCACCTCGGCGAGCATCTTTGAGTAGTCGAATTAATTCCGGGCGGTCGGCATGGCTGCCACTGGCATTTTCCATGTAGCACGATGCGATGGCCTTGCCATAGCCGGAGACAAACGTTTCCAAATAATCGCGCGCTCGACTTGCGTCCTGGTCATCGGTCGATGCTCGAAGGTATGCACGAATGAACATCAGTAGATCCGTCTCATTTTGGGTGTAGTCTAATGATTGTATCAAATTGGGTGTACGTTAAGTGCGCAAAGCTGAAATCTGTTCGTGCTGATTTTCGTGTCACTTGGGGTAGACCCTATGTTGACGATAATAAGTAGCACCATGTGGTGACAAAAATGCAGGTAAAATAAAAGAGACTAGATATACGTAATCACGTATAATTAGTCCATGAACAAAGTCCTCAAACAAATCATCTTTATGGGCTCAGCTCTAAACGACCTGAGAGCGTTCCCAATCTCTGCCCGCCGTGAGGCCGGCTTTCAGCTGGATAGGGTGCAGGTGGGCAATGAGCCTGACGATTGGAAGCCCATGACGACCGTTGGTCCAGGGGCACAGGAGATACGGATCAGGGACGCCCACGGCGCCTTCCGTGTGATCTACATTGCGAAATTCGCGACGGCGGTTTATGTCCTGCACTGCTTCCAAAAGAAGACGCAAAAAACGAGCAAGCACGACCTTGACCTCGCCGCCAAGCGGATGAAAGAACTGACTAAGGAGTTGAACTAATGACTGAATCAAATCAAGCCTTCAGCAGCGTCTGGGACGCCCTGGAGGACTCACCAGCCGAAGCAGAGAACATGCGTATTCGCACCAGCCTAATGACGGCTATCCGAGACTTTATCGAGGTGCGTCAGCTCTCGCAGGCTGACGCTGCGCAGCTGTTCAACGTAACGCAACCCCGCATTTCAGAACTCCAGCGCGGGAAGATCGACCTTTTCAGCGTGGATCGATTGATCAACATGCTCGCCCAAGGCGGCATGCACGTTGAAGTCAGTGTCAAAACTGCAGCTTGATACAGGTTACATGTGGTTGCGATTCCTGTAGTTTTGACTTCTTTCAGCCTGGTCTGCCCCTATGATTGTAGATCCTGACCTGCCTGGTCTTGCAACGAAGATCACTCAGAACTACAGCAACGCCCAGATTGCCCAATTGATCAGGATGATCAGTCCTGTTTCACCCTGCGCCCTGATGGCCGCGGACGAATTTGAGCGGGTCATGGCCGTGCTTGCGGGACAGAATCGACGTCGGGCGTTCTCCGATCGCTCGATAAGTGCTGCCAGGCTTGTCTTGGTCATGGGTGCCAGCGTGTCCGAAGCAGCCTTGGAGACTGGATTGACCCGGCAGGTGGTTCACAGGCTTATGGCACGCATTCGGGCGCGCCTGGAGGATTTGCCGGCTGATTGGGTCAAGGTTGAAGCCTGGCTTCCCCCTGCAGCTGCGGGTGACGTTCTGGCTTTGGCTCAATCACTCAGATCTGCTCGATCGCAATAGGAGAGGAGTGCCCTGGCTGTTTGAGCCTCGGTGCAGCTCGAACGCTGGTAACGTCTGATGTGCGTTCCCTTCGCTGCGCTCAGGGCCGGGCTTTCGTGCTGCGCATCGAGCCAGGCCATGAAGCCGGCCCGTCTCGCCCCTTCGGGCTTCAATCCTCGCCGGCAAGCCGGCTCTAACGCCTCCGGCCTCTCGGCTTGCGCGCTCCGCTTGCCGTCGCTGCCTGTACCTCCCGTATCACCTGCCGGCTTTGCTGCGCACCTTTCGCCGTGCGCTTGACGGTAGATCGAGCGCGGCACCTGACAAGGGTTCGGCTGCGCCCGCGACACTCCCCCGTTCAGACTCGCTTCGCTCCCTTAGCTGCGGCCTCGCATCGCGCCCTTGTCACGCACCTATGCGCCCGATCGACCTAAGCGCATCGGCGAAAGGCACTCAGCTAAGCCAGCACAGAGGTGGGACGAAATGAACAGACAAGCAAAGCAACAGCTGATGAAGCGCTTCACAAGCGGTCAGGTCGAGATCTGCAAAAAGCTGCTGAAACTGAGTCGCCAGGTACACAAGTTCAATGCCCGCGTCGAGTTCCTGGTGCTGACGTTCAAGCATGACCTGGCAGACGCCGTAGTCCGGTATGAACTTTGGGACAACGGTTTCGAAGGCCTGGGCGAACGCCAGTTCGACAACTGCTTTGAAATGGGTGACTCGGCCGAGGTGATCGCCGAGCTAATCACCACAGCGCGTCGTGAAGGCTTCGTGGAAAAAATTCAGACCTGGTGCGGCAACGAATCGTTTGCCCGCTGGTGCAGCTACGCCGACCGCCAGGGCGACCTTTTCGCCGCTTAACCCCGCTTGCGCCCGTCAGTCCGGGCGCTACACCAGGAGAAAAAATATGCGTATGTCCAGCAACTTCCGTAACCCATGCATGATCCGCAGTGACGTCGCACTGAGCAACGATCAGATCGCCCACTATGTGCCTTCCATCTTCGCCGAAGAAGCGCACGATAGCAGGTCGGCACGTTATCTGTATATCCCGACCGTGCAGGTACTTGATGCGCTGCGCGCCGAAGGATTTGAACCATTCATGGCCTGTCTGTCAACGCCAACCA
>NZ_LJQT01000195.1:0-5382 GCF_001400515.1 Pseudomonas meliae
ACGTCGCACTCTGCGTCGTCTGTGCCATCGTGATAGAAAAGCACGTTATGGTGTAAGTCGGTGCCATCGCGGTCGAAAAGCACGTTATGGCACTAGTAACCAGAACCCGAGCCAGGAATCCACGACGTCCCGGCCAAGGGCACTCGGGCCATCGCTGCAGACTCGACGGTCAGCGCCACCAGGTCTTCCGGGTCAAGGTTGTGCAGGTGCGACTTGCCGCAGGCGCGGGCCATGGTCTGAGCCTCCAGCACCAGCACGCGCAGGTAGTTGGCCAGACGCCGCCCGCCTTCGACCGGGTCGAGACGTTTGGACAGTTCCGGGTCCTGGGTGGTGATGCCCGCAGGGTCGCGGCCGTTCTGCCAGTCGTCGTAGTAACCCGCTGCCGAGCCGATCTTTCTCAGTTCTTCGTCGAGACGCGGATGGTTGTCGCCCAGCGCTATCAAAGCGGCTGTACCAATTGCCACTGCATCAGCGCCCAGAGCCATGGCCTTGGCCACATCGGCGCAGTTGCGAATCCCGCCGGAGACGATCAACTGCACCTTGCGATGCATGCCCATCTCCTGCAGCGCCTGCACGGCTTGCGGGATGGCAGGCAGAATCGGAATGCCGACGTGCTCGATGAACACTTCCTGAGTGGCCGCAGTACCGCCCTGCATGCCGTCGAGCACAATCACGTCAGCACCAGCCTTCACCGCCAGCTTGACGTCGTAGTACGGGCGGCTGGCACCTATCTTCACGTAGATCGG
Source organism: Pseudomonas meliae (assembly GCF_001400515.1). Taxonomy (NCBI): domain Bacteria; kingdom Pseudomonadati; phylum Pseudomonadota; class Gammaproteobacteria; order Pseudomonadales; family Pseudomonadaceae; genus Pseudomonas; species Pseudomonas meliae. The sequence continues at coordinate 747 of NZ_LJQT01000195.1, forward strand.
CTTTTCCCAGTCGGTGATCTCGCGGATCTCGGCAATCTTGATCGCCAGATCGTCGGGGCCGGTCCAGTCCGGGTGTCGGCACGCAGAACGCTGATCGACGCCGACCGGCAAGGTGCGCATGCCAGCCACGCGCTCGGTCACTTTCATGCCCAGCAACATGCCGCCGCCACCGGGTTTGGCGCCCTGCCCCAGGACGATTTCGATGGCATCGGCCTTGCGCAGATCGTCGGGATTCATGCCGTAACGCGACGGCAGGTACTGGTAGACCAGATGCTGCGACTGACCGCGCTCTTCCGGGGTCATGCCGCCATCGCCGGTGGTGGTACTGGTGCCGGCAATGGTTGCGCCGCGGCCCAGCGCTTCCTTGGCGTTGGCCGACAATGCGCCGAAGCTCATGCCTGCGATAGTCACCGGAATTTTCAGGTACAGCGGCTTTTTGGCGAAACGATTACCCAGCACCACGTCGGTGCCGCACTTCTCGCGATAGCCTTCCAGCGGGTAGCGCGAGACGCTTGCGCCAAGCAGCAGCAGGTCGTCGAAGTGCGGCAGTTTGCGTTTTGTGCCGCCACCGCGAATGTCGTAGATGCCGGTTTCCGCAGCACGCTGGATTTCCTGAATGGTCAGGCGATCAAAGGTGGCCGACTCGCGCAGGACTGGAGCAGGTTTTTGGCTGATGGGGTCGCTCATGGTAATGCTCCTGAATCAGTACGCGGAGGCGTTATCGATTTTGAAGTTGTAAAGCTGACGGGCCGAGCCATAGCGTTTGAAATCCGCGGCCTTCTCGTTGAAGCCCGCGCGATTGAGAAGCTCCTGCAACTCCTGCAGATGCTCTTCACGCATCTCCTTGGCGATGCAGTCAGAGCCCAGTGACTCGACCTTGCCTTTGACGTAGATCCGCGTTTCATACAACGAGTCGCCCAGCGCATCACCGGCGTCGCCACAGACCACCAGCCGACCGGCCTGGCCCATGAAGCAGCTCATGTGGCCGATGCTGCCGCCGACCACAATGTCGATGCCTTTCATGGAAATGCCACAGCGCGCTCCGGCATCGCCTTCAATCACCAGCAAACCGCCGTGCGCCGTGGCACCTGCGGCCTGCGAGGCGCTGCCCTTGACCCGGACTGCGCCGGACATCATGTTCTCGGCGCAACCAACACCGACATTGCCGTGCACGGTGATCGAAGCTTTCTGGTTCATACCCGCGCAGTAATAGCCGGCATGGCCCTGAATATCGATGGAGATGGCCTCGTTGACGCCGACCGCCAGGTTATGCGCGCCGTCAGGGTGGGTGACCAGCCATTCGCGCTCTTGCAATGCCTTGACCTGATCGTGCAGAGTCTGGTTGAGATCACGCACGGTGGCGCTGGAAAGATCGACGGTTTTCATGAGCGTGCTCCCTCGGCTGGCTCGCGTTCCCAGATGTACATAGTGGCCGGGACCGGTTCCCAGACCCTGGCGTTTTCGATACCCGGCAGGCTGGACAGCGCCTGGTATTCCGAGGCCATGGCGACGTAATCGTCGGTTTCGGCGAGAATGGCCGGTTTGCAGGCAATCGGATCGCGAATCACCGCAAAACCATTGCGCGTGCCGATGGCGAAGGTAAAAAAGCCATCGAGGTCCTCCAGCGATTTGTCGAGCGCCTGCTTGAGGCTGTCGCCCTGTTGCAGGCGCCAGGCCAGATAACCGGCGGCCACCTCGGTGTCGTTGTCGGTCTCGAAGTGAATGCCTTCACGACGCAGGTTCTGGCGCAGGCGAAAGTGATTGGACAGCGAGCCGTTGTGCACCAGACACAGGTCCGAACCCGTGGAAAACGGATGACTGCCTTCCATGGTCACCGCACTTTCAGTGGCCATGCGCGTATGGCCGATGATGTGGCTGCCCTTCATGGACGCCAGACCGAAGCGCTCGGAAATCTCCCTCGGCAACCCCATGCCCTTGAGGATCTCGATACTCTGTCCGGCGCTCATGATGCGCACGGTGGGCGCCAACTGCGCCAGTGCAGCACGCACCGGGGCTTCTTCTGCCTGAATCTTCAATACCACGGCGCTGGCGTTCTGAAACCAGTCCAGTGGTGCATCCAGTCTGCTTTGCAGCGCCGCGATCAGCGCCTTGAAATCATACTGTTCGGTGGTGGCCTGCAAGGTCAGCTTGACCCAGCCCTGCGCCACTTCATCGCCATAAATGGCAAACCCGGCGCTGTCCGGCCCGCGGTCCGTCATAGCCTCGAGCATCGGTTCGAACAACCTGCCGAGTTGTGATTCCAGCGCCGGGTTCTTCAGATACAAACCAACGATTCCGCACATAAGCCTCACCTTGTTCGGAAGCGGCAAGCTTTTAGCTACAAGCTGCAAGCCAACCGCATAGACAGAAAAATTCAATACGCCGCAATCCAGCTTCTTATTGCAGCCTGAAGCTTGAAACGTGCAGCTAGAAAAACTCGATATAACGCTTCACTTCCCAGTCACTCACGTGGCGGCTGTACTCCACCCATTCCATGCGTTTGAGGCGGATGAACTCACCAACGATCTCGTTGCCCAGCACCTCGGCGAACAAAGGGTCGGCTTCGAGTGCATCGCAGGCTTCCTTGAGCGACTGCGGCAGGGTCTTGATGCCCCGTGCGGCGATTTCTTCCAGGCTCAATGTGTAAAGGTTCTCGTTGCAGACATGATCGATCTCCAGCTGCCGGTCGATACCGTCCAGCCCTGCGGCGATGATCGCGGCGCTGACCAGATACGGGTTGCAACCGGCATCCGGCAGGCGAAACTCGAGGCGGCCATAGGGCACCCGCACCATCGCCGAACGGTTGTTGGCGCCGAAGGCGATGAACGCTGGAGCCCAGGTCGCCCCCGACAGCGAGTTGCCGACCACCAGGCGTTTGTAGGAGTTGACCGTGGGTGCCGCGAAGGCACACAGCGCGGGGCCGTGAGCCAGCAGGCCAGCCGCAAAGTGATAGGCCATCTTCGACAGGCCCATGCCGCTGGGGTCGCTGGCGTCGTGAAACAGGTTCTTGCTGCTGGCACTGGCGATCGACAGGTGGAAGTGCATGCCGTTGCCCGCACGCTTCGGATCGGGTTTGGGCATGAACGAGCAGATCATGCCCATGTCGTTGGCGATCTCCCCGGTCGCCATGCGGAAGAAAGTGAAGCGGTCCGCCGACTCCATGGCCTCGCTGTAGGTGTAATTGATCTCGAACTGGCCGTTGGCGTCTTCGTGATCGATCTGATAGATGTCGAAGCCCACCGGCTGTAGCGCCTCGGTCAAGCGCTCGAGAAACTCACGTGAACGCGACAGCCCCTTGTAGTCATAGCAAGGCTTGTCGAGGTTATCGCTGGCATCGACCATTTGCAGACTGCCCGCAGCATCGCGCTTGAACAGGCTGAACTCGGGCTCCAGTCCGGTATTGAGGGTCCAGCCACGCTGGCTGAGGCGTTCGACCTGCTGCTGCAACACATAACGGCTGTCATAGGGCCACGGCTTGCCATCCACATGACCGATGCACACCACCCGCCCATACCCCGGCTGCCACGGCACCGGGGTCAGCGACGACAGGTCGCCCCTGGCCATGAAGTCCGGGCCGTGGGGTTCCATGCCCATGCCGCAGATAGCGAAACCGGCGAACCCGGCACCGTCCTCTGCAACCATTTCCAGGCCCGTCACAGGAACCGACTTGGTCTTGGCCGAACCATGAATATCCACGAACTGAGCCAGCACGTACTTGATGCCGTGCTGTTCGATCAGGCGCTGTGTTTCGGGTGGCAACATGGGACGTGTCTCCTGGCATGGCAAAACGTTTCAGGGAAGGACCGTTGTTTCACTACCTGCCGAAAATATATTCTGATCAGGAAAGTTACTTTCCCTTTAGGAATGCAAAGCGCTTGCCAGTTTGGTATGCCAGCAAATCGAAGAGACGTGGAAGGGGCAATTCAGCTGTTTATATGGGAAACTCGTTTTCTCTCCGGGAATAATCTGCAACTGAAGCACGCGATGACAGCGGCGAAATGCACATTCCCAGTGCGAAATAAAAATTATTGAACGGAAACTGTGCGCAGCCGATGAATATGCCGACCGAACCGCATCCCAAATTGAAGCTTGAGCAATACCTGGGTATTCAGATCAAACGCCAGCGCCAGGCTCAGGAGCTGAAGCTTGCCGACGTAGCGCGCATTGCCGGTATCAGCCAGGGCATGCTGAGCAAGATCGAGAATGCGCAGGTGTCGACCAGCCTCGACAACCTCAGCCGTCTTTGCGACGTGCTGGGCATGCCCATGTCCAAGCTGTTCAGCCAGTACGATCAGCAAGGCAGCAGTGCACTGCTGGTGAAAGCCGATGAAGGGCTTGAGGTGGTGAGGCGCGGCACCGAGAAAGGCCACACCTATCACTTGCTCAACCATACCCGTGGGCCGAAGAAGAGTTTCGAGGCGTACATGGTGACGATGGACGATGCCAGCGAGGAGTTTCCGACCTTCTCACACCCTGGCACCGAGTTTCTCCACCTGCTCGAAGGCGAGCTGATCTACCGCCACGGCAATCAGCTGTATCCGATGCAGGCCGGTGACAGCCTGACCTTCGACGGCGACATTCCCCACGGTCCCGAGCAACTGGTGCAGGTGCCGATCAAGCTGCTGTCGATCATGAA
>NZ_LJQT01000195.1:5401-19209 GCF_001400515.1 Pseudomonas meliae
GGCGCGCCTGATGGCGCGCCGTGCCTACGGTGGTTACAGGTATTTCAACCAGCTGATATCGCGACGACGCGCCTTCAGCTCAGCGAACCAGCGCACGGCCGGAAACAGCAGCACCGCCAGTACCACCGAGGTCAGCCAGACACCCCATATGTGGTCGAAACCGAAGTATTTGCCCTGGTTGGTTCCCCAGATCGCTACGGCAATCAGGTACAGAATCTTCAGGACGTACAGGTGCAGCAGGTAGAAAAACATCGGTGCCGAGCCGAGCACCACCAAGGACCGCAACCAGCTTTTTTCCTGACTGCGTTCGAAGGCGATGAGAATCAGCAAACCGATCCCCAGCGTCAGGCTGATGAACAGCAACGACGGTGGGTATTTGGTGATGTTGAAGAAGCTCATGACCGTTTGCACACCGGTCTCGCCAACGCTCCACGGTTTTTCACCGTAGCCGTTGATCATGCGCAGGCCCACAAAGCCCGACAGCGCTCCCCCACCCCACATCCACAGGTTTGCACGTCGTTTCGCCGCATCGTAACTACCGGCAAACCAAGGGCCTGCGGCGTAGCCCAGCGCGATAATGCCAATCCACGGCAATAACGGGTAAGAGGTACGGAAACGCAGGTTATCGGAGACCTCGATCCAGCCCCGATCATGCAGAATCGCCCACGGAATGTGCATGGCCGACTCGACACCAAAGTGCAGTGAGTCCAGCAGGTTATGCCCGGCAATGATCACCACGCCAATGACCACCAGCGCCCAGCGCGGCAGATACACCATCAGCGACAGCGCAACCATGCTCAGGCCGATGGCCCAGATCACTTGCAGGTAGATGATGGTCGGCGGGAACTGGAAGGTCCAGGCGAAGCTCACCAGGGTGAACTCCAGGGCAATGAGGAACAGCCCGCGCTTGAGCAGAAACGCCGACACGTCAGTCTTGCCGTGATATTTCTCGCCATACAGGTACGCCGAAAGCCCGGTCAGCAGAACAAACAGCGGCGCACATAAATGCGCCAGTGTGCGGCTGAAAAACAGGGCGGGTTCGGTGCTCGCGACCTCCATCGGGTCGAGGACCTGGCGGTGCAGGAAGAAGGTTTCCCGTACGTGGTCCAGCAGCATGAAGAGAATGATCAGCCCGCGCAGAGCATCGATAGAGCGCAGCCGTGATGCTGGCGCGCGGGTTGGTTGAACAACTGCTGTCATGAAAAATCCAGATCCGTAGCCGGAAGTGCAATGAGTCGATTGTGTTCTGTGTCAGAACTCGTTCTGAAGTGCCTTGTAGCCGCGCACCAGGTCAATGTTGGTGTGCGCCACGTCTTCGGAAAACTCCGAAGCCGAAATGCTCACCGGTGGGAATTGCGAAAGATCAGTATTAGGCCCGATCCGGGTGGTGGACGGCACGTAAAAATTCTCCGGCAAATCTCGACCGTCGACCACCGAGTTGTGTCTGACCACACTGCCGTTGCCGACCTGGCAGTTGAACAGCACGCTGTTGAAGCCGATGAAGACGCGGTCTCCGACCATGCAAGGTCCGTGCACGATGGAGCGGTGGGCAATCGAGGTGAACTCACCGATGGTAACCGCAGCACCCGATTTGGAGTGAATCACCACGCCATCCTGAATATTGGAATTGGCGCCGATGACAATCGGCTCCATGTCCCCTGTAGCGTCGACTTCGTCAGCGCGGATCACGGCATAGGGGCCGACAAACACGTTGTCCTTGATGATCACCTTGCCGCAGATGATCGCGGTTTTATCGATGTAAGCGGATTCGGCGATGACCGGCAGATGGCCGGAAGGATTTTTACGGATCACGGTATGAAGCCTCAGGACAGGTAGTTGGAAGTCTGGGCGACCGCATCGTGCGGATGCAGGCTTTCGAAGTGACGCACACTGACGCTGGAGGCTGCGTAGCGGCCTTCCAGCGCTTGCTGGACCTTACGTGCGGCGTCTTCGACGTACATCAGGTTCTGGCCGTTGAGCCGGGCGAATGCCTGCTCGTCGGCACGCTTGACGGCGGTTTGTACCGGGGTGCCCAACGCCTGCTCGACCGCGTCGATCAGCGTCATCAGGCCCAGTTCGGTCGCCTGCTCTGCCACCCGCACCTGAACGGTAGCCACGCTGCGCTGGCTGTGCGGCGTGGCGAACGAGGCGTTTTCGCGCAGCCAGGTCGCAACCTGCATCGGGTCGACAAACGACTGCCTGCCAAAGCGTGCCGTAAAAGCCCCTTCCAGCAATTGTCGAGACAGTGCAGCCGAGCACGGGCAGGTAGACGAATAAGTGATGTCGGCTGAAACGTCGAGGCACAAACGCCCGGCGTGCCAAGTGGCGTCAAGCTTCACCGGGTAGGATTTCCAGCCGCTGAGCCCCTCGGTAATCAACGCCGGGCGACGGCACAGCAGATTGAAGCTCAGGGTGAGCCGGGCGCGGCTGGAATGGCAGTCCAGGTGGCTTTCAACCATGGCTTCCATCAGCGCAGACAACGTATCGGGGCTGAGTATCTGGTGCTCGGCAAACCTGTCGAGGAGCCGGTAGAGCCGCGACATATGGATACCCTTGACACTCGGATCGGCCAGATCGACTTGCAGATCGACATGCGCATGGACCGGGTGCCGGACGCCCGCTTCGGCCAGCCTGACAGGCACTTCGACGCCCTGCATGCCGACCCAGTCAAGTGAAACCAGGGCCGAGGAAACTTCCGTCAGGGCAACGTCTGGGAGGGGGTTGTTCATGTGCGTCAGTCGTCTCTTTGGCAAACCTCGCCCAAGGGCGAGGCCTGATGTTGGCGGTTCACGGCTATATAGCATGCAGCCGTAAATTCGTTACACTATAACATCATGCTTACGAACTTCATCAACCAAACGCTACCAGCCCGTTACAGCGCACCACCGACGCCACCTGTGTGTCAGGTCTTTGCCAGTTCCTCGATCAGAAAATCCCTGAAGGCCGCAACCGCTGCGGGCAAGTTGCGCCCGGCCATGCTTTGCAGTTCGATACGGCGCGCCTTCATGCCTTCGTCGCTTATCGGCAGCGACTTGAGCTGTTTTTCGTGTGCGCGCTTGTCCAGCGTCATCTCGCTGGACAGGCTGATACCGCCCTCCTCACGCACGAACCGCAACAGCGCGCCAATGTAATTGCTGGTCAGCACCGGATCGAACAGCAGGCCCTGCACCCCGCAACAGATGTCGAACAACTGGCGCAAGGTCGTGTCGGGATTGGTCAGGGCGATGGCATAGGGTTGCAGCTCGGCCAGCGAGACTTCGGTGCGTGAGGCCAGCGGATGGTTATGACTGACCACCGCGCAGATCGCGCCGCTGTGAATGTGCTCGACCTTGATTTCGTTCTGCGGTGTCAGGCTGAAGGTCAGACACAGGTCCGCATCACCGGAGCGCACCCGCTCGGTGGCCTGGGCCGGCGCGCAGACCTCCATCGAGAAATGGATGCCCTGATACAGCCGCCGGAACCGCGCAATGCACTGTGGCAGGAAATCCAGGGCAAAGCCCTCCGAGCAGGCAATTCGCACATGACCACGCTGCAAACCTTGCAGCTCGGTGATTTCCAGCACGACCTGCTCGGCTTCCAGCTGTGATTTGCGCGCATAGGCTGCCAGACGGATACCCGCCTCGCTGAGCATCATGCCGCGTGCCTGGCGCTCGAACAGCACGGCATCTAGCTCGCGCTCCAGCTTGCTGATCTGCCGACTGACTGCCGAGGAAGCGACATTCAGCCGTATCGACGCCTCGCTGATCGACCCGCAACGCGCCACTTCGAGGAAGTAGCGCAACGCGGTGGACTGTACGCCGTAGAGTTGCATCGCGGCTCCTGCGTTGCCTTTTCGGCAATGAAAGGTTCGAAATATTGTGCTTGTGGCATTGATACGCTTTGCCTAGAGTCATGTCGAGGCGCAACATCAATACAACCCAATCAAAAGAACACTGCAGCCTCGTTTCTCCCCTCTTCTCGCATTTGCGACCCCACTGCCCTTTGATACATCCACTTTGCCTTTTGGAGACGACGGCATGGGAATCAAGGGTTTCGCTCGCAGCATCGCGCTATTGAGCCTGTTCAGCAGTTTTTCCGCCCTGGCTGGCAAGGCCGACGACACACTGGTCTACGCCTCCGACAGCGAACCGGAGAACATCAGCCCCTATCACAACGACCTGCGCGAGGGCGTGATTCTCGGTCGCCTGATCTGGGACAACCTGGTCTATCGCAACCCGGACAATGGCGAGTACCAACCCATGCTCGCCACCAGCTGGAAGCAGGTCGACGACACCACCATCGATTTCCAGCTGCGCGAGGGCGTGAAGTTTCACAACGGCGATCCGTTCACGGCAGATGACGTGGTATTCACCCTCAATTATGTTGTGTCGCCCGAGTCCAAGGTGGTCACCGTACAAAACGTCGACTGGATCAAGAGTGCCGAAAAACTGGGTGACTACAGCGTGCGCCTGCACCTGAAAAAGCCTTTCCCGCCTGCGCTGGAATACCTTTCCAACGCTGTGCCGATGTTCCCGAAAAAGTATTTCGAAGAAGTCGGGATGGCAGGCTTCAGCCGTAAACCGATTGGCACGGGGCCTTACAAGGTGACGGCCATTGCTACCGGTGAAGGCGTGAAGATGGACAAGAACCCGGATTACTTTCAGGGCAGCCCACAGGGCCAGCCGAAGATCGCTCACATCAATTTTCGCGTGATTGCCGATGCTGAAACACGTCTGGCCGAGCTGATAACCGGTGGCATCGACTGGACCTGGCGCGTAGCGCCGGATCAGGCCGAAAACCTCAAAGCCATGCCCAACCTGGTGGTCACCAGCGGCGCGACCATGCGTATCGGCTTTCTGATTCTGGATGCGCGCGGCACCTCCAGCGCCGACTCGCCGATGAAGCACTTGAAAGTACGCCAAGCCATCAACTACGCGATCAACCGTGACGGTCTGGCCTCGCAACTGGTCGGTGGCGAAAGCAAACCATTGCAGGTCGCCTGCTACCCCGGTCAGTTCGGTTGCGACACCACGGCAGCCACGGCAGCCACGGTCTACAACTATGACCCGGCCAAGGCCAAGGCGCTGCTCGCCGAAGCGGGTTACCCGAACGGCTTTGAAACCGAAATATTCGCCTACCGCGACCGCGACTACGTTGAAGCAATCATCGGCAACCTGCGTGCAGTCGGCATCAACGCCAAGCTGCGCTACCTCAAGTACGCGGCCCTGCGTGATCAGCAACGTGGCGGCAAAGTGCCAATGTCGTTTCAGGCCTGGGGCTCGTTCTCGATCCTCGATACCTCAGCCTCGGCCGGCACCTGGTTCAAGGGCAACCCGGACGACAACATCAAGGACCCGCAAGTCCAGGGCTGGCTGCAGACCGCCGACAATGCACTGGACCCGCAGTTGCGCAAGGACAATTACCGCAAGGCCTTGCAGCGCATCAGCGAACAGGCGTACTGGGCACCGTTGTTCAACTACTCGATGAACTACGCCTACGTCTCGGACCTGAACTTCAAGCCGTATCCGGACGAGCTGCCGCGCTTCGTACTGTCGAGCTGGAAATAGATCGTTAGTGAAGTTATTTGGCGAGACCGGCTGTGAGGTACGTGACGTGCCTTGCAGCATCGTCAGCCAACCCGTCATTCCCTGAACACAAGGTCACTTGCCATGTTCGGATTTCTCTTGCGCCGCCTGGGCATTGCCCTGTGCGTAGCGATTACCGTGTCGGTGATCAGCTTTTCCCTGCTGCACCTGTCCGGCGATCTGGCCACTGCCATCGGCGGGCCGGAAGCCACCAGCGAGCAGATCGAACAGATCCGGGTGCAGTACGGCCTCAACAAGCCGTTGGTTACGCAGTATTTCGAATGGCTGGCCGACGTGGTGCGTCTTGATCTGGGCGACTCGTTCTTCTTCCAGGAGTCGGTTTACAACCTGATCGCCTCGCGCCTGTCGATCACCCTCGGGCTGGGCGCAATGGCCCTGAGTATTGCGCTGCTGATCGCCATTCCGCTGGGTGTGCTGGCCGCCGTGAAACGCGACACGTGGATCGATCGCCTGGCACTGAGCATCGCGGTACTGGGTCAGGCCATGCCGAGTTTCTGGTTCGCGCTGATGCTGATCGTGGTGTTCTCGGTCACCCTGAAATGGCTGCCGGTATCGGGCAACTCGACCTGGGCGCACTTCGTCATGCCTGCCATCGCGCTGGGTTATTACGCCACACCGGCGATCATGCGCCTGACCCGCGCCGGCATGCTCGACGTGCTCAATTCCGATTACATCCGCACCGCGCGTGCCAAGGGCCTGCGCCCCGCCACCGTGCTGTTCAAGCATGCGTTGCGCAACGCGTTGATCCCGGTGGTGGCACTGGCCGCCGTGGAGTTCGGCTTCATGCTTGGCGGCTCGGTGGTCATCGAGACGGTTTTCTCGCTGCAGGGCATTGGCCAGTTGGCCTGGGACGCGATTGCCCGTGACGACTTTCCGGTGGTGCAGGCGGTCGTGCTGTTGATCGCGGTGATCTACATCGTCCTCACCCTGCTGGCCGACGTGCTCAACGCACTGCTCGACCCGCGCATCCGCGTGAAATAGGAGGCCCCATGAGCACAACCACTTCATCGCCGCTGCTGATCAACGATTACCAGCCTCCGGCGCGCAGCGTCTGGCGCACATTACGCAGCAGCTTCGCGCACCGCGGTTTTGCCATCGGCGCGGTGTTGTTGCTGATCATCCTGTTCGGCGCACTGTTCGCCCCCTGGCTGCCCCCTACGACCCTTACACGCAGGATGTAATGCTGCGCATGAAACCACCAGTATGGATGGCCAACGGCACCTGGAACTATGTGCTGGGCACCGACAAACTGGGCCGCGATTACTTGTCACGCCTGCTGTACGGCGCACGCATCTCGCTATTCATCGGTTTCTCGGCGGCGCTCATCTCTGGCGTCATCGGCACCATCATGGGCCTGCTGGCCGGCTACTTCGGCGGCAAGACCGACGCTGTGATCAGCTACCTGATCACCACGCGCCTGGCAATGCCAGTGGTGATGATCGCACTGGCCTCCGCATCGCTGATCGGTGGTTCGCTGAAAGTGGTGATCGTGCTGCTTGGCTGCCTGCTCTGGGACCGCTTTGCCGTGGTGGTCCGCGCTGCTGTGCAGCAGATCCGCGACGCTGAATACGTTGCCTCGGCCCAGGCGCTGGGCTGCTCGACGCTACGCATTCTGGCCAGCGAAATCCTGCCCAATCTGGTCGGCGCGCTGATCGTTGTCGCTACCCTGGAAATGGCTCACGCGATCCTCCTCGAGTCGGCACTGTCGTTCCTCGGGGTCGGCGTACAGCCACCGATTCCGTCCTGGGGACTGATGATCGCCGAAGGCAAACCGTACATGTTCTTTTCCCCTTGGGTTATCGCGATTCCCGGCATCGCCCTGGTGGTGCTGGTGCTGGGCATCAACCTGGTCGGCGACGGCCTGCGCGATCTGATCCTGCCCGACGGGCGCAACTAACAGAGGAGATACGCGCATGGCCCTGTTACAGGTTGAAAACCTGCGTGTCGAGATTCCTCTCGGCCAAGACACGCTCCACGCAGTGCGCGGCCTGGATTTTCAGGTCGAGCGCGGCGAAATGCTGTGCATCGTCGGCGAGTCCGGCTGCGGCAAATCCCTGACTTCGCTGGCACTCATGGACCTGCTGCCGCGCAAGGCCCGGCGTACCGCAACGACACTGAGCCTGGACGGCATCGACATGCTGACCCAGAGCGAGCGGCAGATGTGCGACCTGCGCGGCAACCGCCTGGCGATGATCTTTCAGGAGCCGATGACCTCGCTGACCCCAGCCTACAGCATCGGCGATCAGCTCAGCGAAGTGCTCACCCGACACCGCAAGGTGTCCCGCAAGGAGGCCCTGCAGCGCGCCGCGCAGATGCTCGAAAAAGTCGGGATCAGCAACGCCAGCGAACGCCTGCGTCAGTACCCGCATCAATTGTCGGGCGGCCTGCGCCAGCGGGTGATCATCGCCATGGCACTGATGTGCGAACCGGACGTGATCATCGCCGACGAGCCGACCACCGCACTGGACGTGACCATTCAGGCACAGATCCTGCGCCTGATCCGCGACATTCAGAAGGAGCTGGGTCTGGCCGTGATCTTCATCACCCACGACCTGGGGCTGGTGGCACGTATCGCCGACCGGGTTGCGGTGATGTACGCCGGACAGATCGTCGAAACCGCCCCGGCCATCGAGTTGTTCGAGAACCCGCAACACCCCTATACCCGCGGCTTGCTGGCGAGCATACCGATCCCCGGGCGCACCCAGCCAGGCCAGCCGCTGGGTTCGATTCCGGGGCTGGTGCCCAGCCTGGTGGGCGAGCAACATGGCTGTGCATTTCGCAATCGCTGCTCGCTGGCAATCCCGGCCTGCGCCGAAGACGTGCCGCCAATCAATAGCCAGGACCACATGACCCGCTGCCTGTTTGCTTCAACGGGCGAAGAAACTGTATTGCACCGTGAGGGCATGACGTCATGAATAATCAGGCCCTTAACACGAGCGCCAAAAAAGACATTGCTCTGGAGCTGTGCGACATCCGTCGCGAATTCAGTATCAGCCGTGGCTTTTTCAAACCCAATGCGACTTTGAAAGCAGTCGACGGTGTGTCACTGCGCCTGATGCGCGGCGAAACCCTCGGGCTGGTCGGCGAATCGGGATGCGGCAAGAGCACCCTGGCCAAGATGCTGCTGGGCCTGCTCGCGCCCAGCAGCGGCGATGTGCTGGTCAACGGCAAACACCTCGCCGGAACCGACCGCAAGGAGATGGCACGGCGCATCCAGCCGATCTTTCAGGATCCTTACTCGTCGCTCAACCCGCGCAAGACTCTGCGCGAAATCGTCACTTTGCCACTGATCGTGCATGACATCGGCACCCATACCGAGCGTCGCCAGCGTGCCGAAGCAATGATGGACGTGGTCGGTCTGCCCAAGCGCGTGATCGACAGTTACCCGAGCCAGCTTTCCGGTGGCCAGCGCCAGCGGGTAGCGATTGCGAGGGCCCTGGTGATGCGCCCGGATGTGTTGATTTGCGACGAGCCGACCTCGGCGCTGGACGTTTCGGTGCAGGCGCAAATTCTTAATCTGCTACAGGACCTGAAACAGGAATTCGGCCTGACGTACCTGCTGATCAGCCACAACCTGGCCGTCATCGAACACCTCGCCGACCGCGTCGCGGTGATGTACCTGGGGCGGATTGTCGAAGAGCGCAGCCGCGAATCGCTGTTCGCCAGACCCGGTCATCCCTACACCCAGGCGTTGCTGGACTCGGTACTGACCCCTGACCCGCATCTGGACATTCCCGATCTGGGTTTGCACGGGACCTTCCCCAACCCTATGTCGCCGCCATCCGGCTGTGCCTTTCACCCGCGCTGCCCGGCCTGCATGGCGGTGTGCAAGGAGAAGTCTCCGGTGATTGGCCGTATGGAAGGCGGAACCGTGCGCTGCCACTTGCGCGACACCTCGAAAACCCTGGAGCTGATGCCCTCATGAGTAGCCGTTCGCACGCCATCGAAAACGTCACTGAACAGTTCGACAACGGCGCATTTTTCGCCCTGCTTGGCGAAAGCGTCGCCTATCCGACCCAGAGCCAGGAGGCCGAGAGCCTGCCGGAGCTTTATCTCTATCTGCACGAATTCATTACACCGCATGTCGAGCGTCTGGGTTTCAGCGTGGCGGTGCATGACAACCCGGTCGCCGGGCGTGGCCCCCTTATGATCGCGACCCGTATCGAAGACCCGGCCCTGCCGACCCTGCTCAGTTATGGTCATGGCGATGTGGTTCGCGGTTATGACGCGCAGTGGCAACCGGGCTTGTCGCCGTGGCAGGTCATCGAACGTGGCGAACGCTGGTACGGACGTGGCACTGCGGACAACAAGGGCCAGCACCTGATCAACCTGACCGCTCTGGAGCAGACCCTCAAGGCACGCGACGGCAAGCTGGGTTTCAACGTCAAACTGCTGCTGGAAATGGGCGAAGAAGACGGCTCGCCGGGTCTTAGCGCGTTCTGCCGGGCCCACGCAGAAGAACTCGCCGCAGACATTTTCATCGCCTCCGATGGCCCGCGCCTCGCAGCGGCGCGCCCTACCCTGTTTCTTGGCTCGCGCGGGGTGTTCAACTTCGAGCTGACGGTGAACCTGCGTGAAGGCGCGCACCATTCCGGCAATTGGGGCGGTCTGCTGGCCAACCCGGGGATCATTCTGGCCAATGCCATCGCCAGCATGGTCGATGAGCATGGCCGGGTGAAAGTCGCGGGGCTCATGCCCAAGGCCATCCCCGACGCGGTGAAGGCCGCATTGGCGGATATCGAGGTCGGCGGCGGCCCTGGCGATCCGGACATCGACGCCGACTGGGGCAACCCGGCGCTGTCGCTCAGCGAAAAAGTCTTCGGCTGGAACACCCTCGACGTGCTCGCCTTCAAGACCGGCAACCCGGACGCCCCGGTACACGCCATTCCCGGCAAGGCTCACGCGTTGTGTCACATTCGCTTTGTGGTCGACAGTGATTACAACGCGTTCATCCCCGCGGTGCGCGCGCACCTGGATGCCCATGGCTTCGATCGTGTCGAGGTCAGACAAACGCGCATGGACGTGATGCACGCCACGCGCCTGTCACCGGACAGCCCGTGGGTCGGCTGGGCGCTGGATTCGCTGGCCGCCACCACAGGCAAGAAACCCGCGCTGCTGCCCAATCTGGGCGGTTCGCTGCCCAATGACGTATTCGCTGAAGTGCTGGGCCTGCCGACGGTCTGGGTGCCACACTCGTACCCGGCGTGCTCGCAACATGCCCCCGACGAGCACTTGCTGGCACCGGTGGTCAAAGAAAGTCTGCAAATCATGGCCGGACTGTTCTGGGACCTGGGAACGGACGGCGCAAGGCTGACCCGCGAGTATCGGATACAGGAGCTGAGTGAATGAATGAGGCACAACGGCAGGCCACCGACTGGCTGAGCGGGCAGTACGAGGCAATGGAGAAGCTGTTGCAGAGCCTGGTCGATACCGACTCCAACAGTTACGACAAGGCCGGAGTGGATGCGGTCGGCGAACTGCTCGCCGCGCAATTGCTGGCCGACGGGATCAGCGTCGAACGTATCCCGGTCGAGGGTTTCGGCGATGTGCTGCTGGCTGAATTGCCCGGCGGCTCTGGCAAGCCGGTGCTGCTGCTCGGCCATCGCGACACGGTATTTCCCAAAGGCACCACGTCCACTCGCGGCTATACCAAAGATGCCGAACTGGCCTATGGCCCTGGCGTGGCCGATATGAAAGGCGGACTGGTGCTGAACTGCTTTGCGCTGAAAGCGTTGAAGCGCATCGGCCCGCTGCCGTTTCCAGTACAGATCCTCTATACCGGCGACGAAGAAATCGGCTCGGCCAGCGCTCGTGTTCACATCGAAAAATACGCCCGCCAGGCTCGCGCGGTGCTCAACCCGGAACCGGGACGCGCCAGCGGCAACGTGGTCAGTGCCCGCAAAGGCGGTGCCACGCTGATCATTGAAGTCAGCGGCCGTGCGGCGCATTCCGGGGTCAATCACGCCGACGGTGCCAGCGCGATTCAGGCGCTGGCGCACAAGGTGATCAAGCTGCATGCGTTGACCGACTATGCAGCGGGCATTACCACCAACGTCGGCTTGATCTCAGGCGGCACCTCCAGCAACACCGTTGCACCCAGCGCGACGGCGAAACTCGACGTGCGCTTTGTCGAACTGCGCCAATGGGATGAAATTCTCGCCGCCGTCCAGGCCATCGTCGCCGAAGAGGAACTGCCCGGCACATCGGCCAGACTGCTGGAAGCCACGACCTTCCTGCCCATGGAAGCCCGGCACAGCACTGAACTGTTGAGTATCTATCAGGGGCTTGCGCAGGAACTGGGTTTCAGCGTGGAAGGTGAGTTCACCGGGGGCTGCGCCGACTCTGGTTTCACCGCCAGCCTGGGCATCCCTACCCTGTGCGGTCTCGGCCCGGTCGGCGGCAAGGTACACACCGACCGTGAATATCTGGAGCTTGATACCCTGGTGCCCAGAGGCCAGGCGCTGGTCGCGACGATATTGGCGCTGGGGGATGTTTGAAGAGACTGCCCACGTGCTGTGCCCGACCTGGAAAAAGAGGCGCGACGCAGATGTGTGACGCAGAGCGTCACGAAATGCATTCCCACGCGGTGAACGATTACATTCGGGAGAACACTCCATGCAAAACCCATCCGGGCTGCTCGGCAAATCCGCCACCGAACTGCGTGCGCTGATCGGCAACAAACAGATCTCGCCAGTGGAATTGCTCGACGCCTGTATCGAGCGGATTGAAACCCTCAATCCGAAAATCAATGCGTTCGCCGCCACCTGTTTCAAGCGCGCCCGCGACGAGGCGCTGCTGGCCGAGCATGCAGTCCTGCAAGGCAAACCGCTGGGGCTGCTGCATGGCCTGCCAATCGGCATCAAGGATCTGGAAGAAACTGCCGGGGTACTCACCACTTACGGCTCACAATTGTTCCGCGACAACATCCCCGCGCAGGACAACCTGTTCGTCGCCCGCCTGCGTGCTGCCGGGGCAATCGTCGTCGGCAAGACCAATGTCCCGGAACTCGGCGCCGGAGCCAACACCCGCAACGTAGTCTGGGGCGCGACCGGCAACCCGTTCAATCCGGAACTCAACGCAGGCGGTTCCTCGGGTGGTTCAGCCGCCGCATTGGCTGTGGACATGGTGCCGTTGTGCAGCGGTTCAGATACCGGTGGCTCGTTGCGCATTCCCGCAGCACTGTGCGGCATCGTCGGCCTGCGACCTTCACCCGGCTTGGTACCGAGCGAACGCAAAAAACTCGGCTGGACGCCGATTTCCGTTGTTGGCCCGATGGGTCGCAATGTCGCCGACACGCTGCTGCAACTGCGCGCCAGCGCCGGGCTGGGGCAGTCCGATCCGTTGAGCTATGCCATTGCCGATGACGAATTTGCACCACGCACCGTCGACCTCAGCCAACTGCGGGTCGGCTATAGCGAAGACTTCGGCGCGTGCGCAGTCGATGACACAATCCGTTCCGTCTTCCGGGAAAAAATCAACGCCCTGAAGCCGTTCTTCAAATCCTGCGAAGCCATCGACCTGAATCTGGGCAGCGCCCATCGCACCTTCGATGTACTGCGTGCCGAAGCCTTCGTTGCCGGGTTGCAGGACGCCCACGACCGCGACCCTGATGCGCTGGGACCCAACACCCGCGCCAACTTTGAAATGGGCGCCGCCATGTCGCTGCAGGACTGCGTAAAGGCACATGGCGAGCAGAGCCGGATCTTCCGCGGTTTCCAGAAGCAATTCGAACACTACGACCTGATCCTCGCGCCGACCACACCAGTCTCGCCCTTCCCCTGGAGCGAACTGTACCTGCGCGAAGTCAACGGCGTGCCACTGGACAATTACTATCGCTGGCTGGCGCTGTGCTACACCATCACCCTGACCACCAACCCGGCACTGTCCCTGCCCTGCGGCACCGACCACAACGGCATGCCGTTCGGGCTTCAGGTGATCGGCGGGTTTCGCGGCGACGCAAAACTGCTCGCCTGCGCCGAAGCGCTCGAACAGGCGACGGAGAATGACCCACGTTTGTCCCGGCCACGCCCGGACCTGCAAAAACTGCTGGCCTCGGCAGTCGACCTGACGCACATCGTCACGCATCCACCGGTTTATGGCGGGTCGAGAACGGGCAAGCCGGAGATTGGTGCGATGTAGTTGGGGATGTGTGAAGGAGCAAGACCAATACCAGGCGTTCAACAAACGTGCCGCACTTCACTTTTTAGGGAGACGCTGAACAAT
>NZ_LJQT01000490.1:0-6599 GCF_001400515.1 Pseudomonas meliae
GTCTACACCCTCCTAGAGCTTGATATAGTATATCGTGCCTCGAATAGCGTATGCCCTACGTCTATTTTACAGTTATATCTGACTTGTCGACCCCCCGATTCCGCTCGGAGATTTCCCATATGAGCAGGTTGGATGGCGTCTGGCGGAATGCAGGGTGTAGAAGTAGGACAGGTATGCACGACCCCTGTGTAAAAGCCTCAATACCAACGCGCAATATCATTATGACGCCCCCCATAATCCGATGTATTTCTTCCCTGATTTACATATGAACGTTAAGTTTTCTTTTCTGTATATATTTCTGTCTCTGAAAAACGTGCATTTGGCTGTTTCAAATGCGTTTGGAAGGAAAACGGGGGTTCTCAATGGATAGCTACCTATCCATTGAGCAGGACGGTAGCTATCGAGGTGAGAGGATGTCAGTGACTGGCAGGAGCCGGGGTTGTTGCAGGAACTGTTTCCGTGGACTGAGGCAGTGGCATGCCCTTGGGCCACAACAACCAGATACTGCCTTTCTGTTTCATATCGCCTGCCAGCTTGCCCGCTTCATCTCCCGTGCCCCAGAACAGATCGGCGCGTACCTCACCGGCAATCGCACCGCCCGTGTCCTGCGCCGCAACCGGGCGCACCACGCTGCTTCCATCCGGCCGTGTGGTGGAGAGCCAGAGCAGACTACCCAGAGGAATCACCTTGCGATCGATGGCTACGCTGTAGCCCGGTGTCAGCGGCACGTTGAGCGAGCCGCGCGGGCCTTCATTGCTGTCGGGGTTACGGGCAAAAAACACATAGCTGGGGTTGCTGGCCAGCAACTCGCTGACCCGCTCCGGATGCGCTTTGGCCCAGGCTGCGATGCTGCCCATGGTCACGTCTTCCTTCTTCAACTGGCCCTGCTCCACCAGCCAGCGACCAATCGCGCGATAAGGGCGGCCGTTCTGATCGGCATAGCCCAGACGCAGCTGCGAGCCATCCTCCAGACTCACGCGCCCGGAGCCCTGAATCTGCAGGAACTGCACATCCATCGGGTCGGTCAGCCAGGCAATCACCGGCGCATTCAACCCCTGCGCGTTGATCGTCGCGGCATCGTCGTAAGGCTTGAGCACCCGCCCCCCAAGCCGACCGCGCAAGCGCTTGCCCTTGAGTTCGGGATAAATGCTGTCCAGATTGACCACGATCAGATCGTCCGGAATGCCGTAAACCGGCACGTTAGCCGTGGCGGTCTGAGTCAGGCTGCCAGGGTAGACAGGCTCGTAATAACCGGTGATCAGGCCATCGGCACTGCCGCCATCAGCGCGCAGGCTGTAGACCTGCAACTGGCTCTGCAAAAACGTACGGATCTGCGCCGCATCCGGAGCCGCCACAAGGCTGCCCGCCGCCGCACAGGTCGGTCCCCACACGGCATCAGCCTTCAGACGAACACACGCACTGCGCCATGAGGCAAACCCGGCTTGCAAGTCGGCGTCCGACACGGCGGGCAGCGCGTCCCAACCAGCCTGGCTATAAGTGGTGTGTGGCGGTGCAGGCGGCGTCACCGGCTTATCGGACTTGTCACACGCGGTCAGCAGGGCCGCCAGCGGCAAAGCCAGCGCCAGCCCACGGAACCATAGCTTGAAAGAGAGCATCATCAGCAGCAATCCTTTTACAGCCCACAGCAGGCTGGAGGGTAAAAGGCGTCATTGTGGCTGAAGCGGGCAGAGGGGCCTAGTGGGGAGCTTCATTCATCACCAAAGCCGGGCATATTGCTATCAAGAGCGGGTTTATTGAAGGCCGCTCCTGCCACCCCATTCAGAGCACCTCAGTAGACTGCCGCCATACTGAAAGCATCTATGTATTCACCATCCCGATAGGCAAATTTCCGGTGCGTCCCCTCTATGACAAAGCCATTCTTTTTATAAAGCGCAATAGCAGGCTCGTTATCAACGAAGACGGTAAGCTCCAGGCGTTTTACATTCATCCATCGGCAGGCGGTTGCAGACAGCTCTTTCAATAATTCGTCGCCAATGCCCTGGCGATGATGACCGTCTGCGACCCCCATCCAGAAATCAGCTACGTGCTGCCTTCGCCCCTGAAAGCGATAGAGCATGGCGCACCCGACAACGATGCCATCTCGCTCGGCAACCAGGGATAGGCCTGAAGCGCTGCGACCTTCAACAAGTTTTTTTATGTCGTTGACTGACTGGTATGGCATCCGAAGCGTCCACCAACGGAACACCGGCTGTTCAAAAATCTGAGCCAGCGAAGACCAGTCACTGTCTGCCATCGCACGAACGATCAAACTCATTTCAGACTCCTTGCCAGACCTGTTCAGTCCGGACTCAGACGCATTCTGATTGTCGATACAACCCGCCATGCTTAGCGCCCGGCGTCGCCCTTCCGGCTGCTGGCCTGCTTACTTTCAAGGCCGGCCCGGATGCGGTTCCGGGTAGTCGCGGTTGATGTCGATTGGTTTGGCATACGGCCCATCCCATAGCTGCTCATGCAGAACGCCGATGCGCTTGGCCATTGTGCTGTCGTGCATCACCACTTCCAGGTTGCGCGAGTTGTCGAGGTAGCCGCCGAGCCAGTTACTGGTGCCGACCCATGCGACCTGATCATCAATGTCCATGGTCTTGCTGTGAATCACACGTGCATACGGGATGAACCCCTCGGCGGCTACGGGCAGTGTGACAATGCGCACCTGCACGTTTGGCACCAGGGCCAGACTCTTCAAATAGGCTACTTCGGGCATGTCTGTGTTCCAGTCCGACACCATGAGTTTGATCGACACGCCACGGGCGGCAGCGCTGCGGATGGCGTTATCGATGACCGCATAGTAAGGCCGGGTTTTGTCAGGTCCGTAGGACAAGGGTGCGTAATCCAGTAACTGGACGCGAACCTCGCGGCTGGCTTGCGCCAGTAAACGCGGCAGCTCGGCCTGGGAGTCGAGTACGCCGGGCGGGTTATAGCGCTGCGGACTGGCGACCAGATAGTTGCCAGCAGGCAAAGCATTCTTGTTCGAGTGTGGCACCGGAATCGGTTTGCCTTCGGCGATGGCGGCCTGGGCTAGCCAGTCCTGATCGAACACGGCCTGCGTCTGGCGCACGACATTCGGCTCGTCGATGCGCAGGCCGGTTTCATGGATGTGCTCCAGAGAGCGCCAATCGAAATTCTGACTGCCTATGAACGCCTGCCGGCCATCCACGACGATGAATTTGGCGTGAATGATGCCGCTGCCCCTGAGCTTGGCGTATGGCAGTACGCGCAAGGTGAGGCTGGGTATCGCCCGCAACCGTTCAAGGGTCTGCGGATCGGACATTTTCAGGCCTTTTTCCTCCAGCAGAAAACGGATTTTCACCCCGCGCTGCCCCGCTGCAGTCAGGCTTTCAAGCACCTTGTCCATCACCGAACCGGCATGGTCTGCGGCATAGAACTGCTCGATATCGATACCCTTGCGGGCTCCATCGAACAGTTCACGCCAGACCTCGCCGGGCGCTCGCAGGTCAGGCGTCTGCAAATCGGTTCCGAGCGGAACGGTGTGTACCAGCTCGAAACCTGGAATAGCGAAGTCGGCCTGCGCAAACGAACTCGTCAGCAGTAGCGCTGCGATCACGACGCGGGAACGCGTAAGTACCCTACGGCCTGGAAGATCAAAGAACATGCGGGCCTCATCGCCGGACACAGGGAGGATGGCGCATGCCAAGGGCACACGCCGCAGGTTGATCAGGCAGTGCGGTATTTCGGTTGGACCGGGGCAGCCGAATGCTCGGTTTCATCCTGCACCTGTGCGCCGCTGGAAGCGCGGATCAACAGGATCTTGAGTTGATCGTTGATGCGTTCCAGGCTGTCCTGAAAGTAGTTATGAAAGACCACGCAGAACAAGGCGATGGCAATACCCAGCCCGGTCGCGAACAGCGCCGTGCCGATACCGGCAGAAATCTGCCCGGGATCGGACACCCCGGCACTGGCCAGCGCCTGGAACGTGTCGATGATGCCCAGAATGGTGCCCAGCAACCCCAACAGAGGTGCAGCGGTAGTGATGGTCTCGATCAGCCAGAGGCTGCGGGCCAGCGGCGCGCGAGTGCTCAGGTACTGGGTTTCGATGACATCATCCAGATCCCTGCGCGAGCCCTGAGCATTTTTTTGCACAAGCACCGGCAGGACCATGCTCAGCGGCAAACCGGCCCGGCGTGTCAGCGCCTCCGGCAGGTCCTTTTCACTGTGCACCGAAGCACTGAGTGCCGTTTGCAGCGCCCGTGCCTGACGGCGTACGTAAGCAAAGTAGATACCCCGTTCGATCGCGACAAAGATCGCTACCGCGATGGCGGCGTACATCACATAGAAGGTGATGTCGTGAAGCTGATTCATGTCCATGGCACAGACCTCTGGTCAATGAAGATTAGAAATTGGCTTCAAGAGAAACGGTAACGGTACGCTCGACGCCGACGATGTACGCCGGGTCGCCATCGCGGAAGCCGCTGTATGTACCTGCGTTGGTCTTGGTGGTGTACACGCCGTCCAGGTACTCCTTGTCGAACAGGTTGTCGACGTTCAGACGCAAGGTGGCATCCTTGACGATTTTCTTGTCCACCGGCAGATAGATGCCCGCGCCCAGATTGAAGATGGTGCGCCCCGGAATGCTTTCGTCATTGGTCAGGTCGCCATACAGCTCGCTGGTGAACTTGGCTCCGAAGGTGCCGTAATAACTGCCGTCGTCGTAGCCGATGTTGGCGGCCAGCATGTTCTTCGGCACGTTGGCAAACTGCTTGCCGCTGGTAGGCAGCTCGATGGCAGCGCCGTTATTGAAAACGGTCAGGTCATCCTTCTGTTTGGCGCGGGTGTAGGTGTACGAGGTGTAGTAATTGAAATGGTGCGGCAGCAGGCCGCTCCACTCCAGTTCCAGCCCGCTGTTATCGACTGCACCGGCATTGATGTCGGCAAAGTCACCATTGATGTCTCTCGATGACACCTGGCGGTCCTTGAACTGCATGTAGAACAGGGTGGCGGCCAGCGTCATGTCCTGTTCGGTAAAGCGCCAGCCCAGTTCATGGTTCCAGCTGGTCTCCGGCTTGCTGTTGATGGAACCGGTGCCCGGGTCATAAAGGACGTAGTTCTGCGGTATGCGCATGTTGCGCGACAGGCTGTAGAACAACTGGTCACGCTCATCCAGCTGATACTTGAGGCCTACGTTCGGCAGCAGCTTGTTGTAGGTCTGGTCACGTTTTTCCGGCCGCTCGGTAAGGCTGCCGTGGTTATTGCCTTCACGCTCGACATTCATGTAGGCCAGGCCGCCGATCAGCGTCCAGTCCGGGGCGAAATACCAGGTGTCCTGAGCCCATACTTTTTGTGCAGGCGTCACGGTATAGCGATCACGGCCCTGGATCTCATTGCCGTTGGCATCGACCATGTAATCCGAGTCTGGCCAGATGCTTTCCGGCTTGCCGTTGCTCTTCAGGCGAATGAAAGGCTGAGTCTGCAACTGACGCGCGCGCTCATACCAGTAGCCGACTTGCACGCTGTGCTCGTCGTTGACATCCCAATTGAGCTTGGTGGTGATCCCCGGACGCCAGGTCTGGGTGCGCGAAGGTCGGTAATACACGCCGGTGGTCGATGAGCCATCAGCGTTATAAGCGGCAGCCGTCGGCAAGTTGCTCAGGTCGAATACACCGTTCTGATTCGAGCCGCGGTTGAGCGCATAGGAGGAACTGTTTACTCCGCTGCCGTTACCCCAGAAGTAATAGGGGATGACTGAAAGCGCCAGATTGTCGGCCAGTTTGAATTGGGTATTGAGCACGGCGGTGAACGTCTGGAACGGGTTTTGCGCCAGTTCGTAATAACTGGACAGCTTGCCGTTGCTGCCCAGCGCGGGAGTCGAAGGATAGGGGTCAAACTTGCGCCCGTTCTGCTGGAACTGGCTCTTGGTGAGCTGGCTGTAGCTGTTGTTATCCTGCTCGTGGTACTTGAGGATCAGGTTGGCCGTATTGCCTGAGCCCATGTCGAAGAAGCTGTTCCACTCCACCTTGTCAGCGCGCACGGCACCGTCACCGCGCCATTTCTGACCTTCGGTATGAGACATCGACAGCCAGTTGCTCAGCCCGTTGATTTCGCCGGTATTGAGCCGCGCAAAGGTCTTGTAAGTGCCATTGCTGCCCGCCACCTGCTTGACGAACGCGCCGGTTTCCTTGGTGGGCCGAATGGTCACAATGCCGATGTTGCCGCCGCTGGAACCGATGTGCGGGCCGTCACTCTCGGCAGAGCCCTGGGTGACGAAGATCTGATCGATGTTTTCCGGGTCGCCCAGCAGGTTGGAATACAGTGCATAGTTGCCGGAGTCGTTGATGGGCATGCCATCTACCGACATCCCGACCTGATCGGAGTTGAGGCCACGCATGGTATAGCGAAAGCCCGACAGGCCGGTGGCATCTTCACTGGAGATATTCAGGCCCGGGGTGTATTTGAGTTTGTCGATCGCGTTACCTGTTGCGGTCTGCTTGTCGAGCGCCTCCTTGGTCACCGTGGAGCGCGCCTTGATGCTCTCCTCCTGAACCATATAGCCACCGCCCACCGTCGCCTTCCCTTGTACGCCAATGGTGCCAACGTCACTGGCACTCGAATCAGCCATGGCCATG
>NZ_LJQT01000490.1:6608-8553 GCF_001400515.1 Pseudomonas meliae
CCCTGGCTGATTCCCGCGGCGACCAACGCAAGGTGAATTCTGGAAAACTTCATCACTCTGTTCCTTGTCAGTGCTATTGCACGCTGTAGTTGAAGGTGGCGGTGAAGCGCTGTTCGCTACGCCCGCCAAAGGCTTGTTCGGGAAACGGTTTGACCTGCTTGATGCGTCGCAGACTGTTGGCTGCTGCGCGGTTGAGCAGCATGCTGGACGCCTGGGTCTGAATGCCGGAGTCCAGCACTCGCCCCTGGCGATCAACCAATAACCACACCACTACCTCGCCGCTTGGGCGCTCCAGCGAGGCCTGGCGTCCGGTCGGGTACTGTTTGTAGCCATCCAGATCGTTACGCAGCCCTTTGAGGTAGCCGCCTTCGAGGCCCTGCGTGTCTACTTTCGGCTGCGCCGGTGGCTGAGGCGGCGCGACGGCAGCGCTGGCCACAGGCTTACTGGGGGCCTGAACCGGCTCGGCGGGCTTTACTAGCGCCGGGGCTGGCTTGGGCACCGGTTCCGGGCGCGGCTTGGGTTCCGGCTTGGACTTGGGCACGGGCTTGGGGACAGGTTTAGGCATGGGCTTGGGCGGTGGCGGAGCAGGCTCGGCGTCTTCGCTTTCCACCACGGGCGGCGGTGGTGGCGGCTCTTCAGGCTGAACCGGAAGCGGCTCGGTCGGCACCACGGGCTCTGGCGCTGGAGGCTCAGGCTCGATCAACGCCAGCTCCACGGCTGACTGGTCATAAACCGGCTCTACCTTAAGGGCCCGCGTCTGCACCCCCATCACAATCACGATGAGCGCCACCAGCGCTGGCAGGCCTGCGAGCCACTGACGTACACGAAACAGGACATACATGGTCAGGATTTACGCGTGGCAATGGAAACCGAGGTAAAGCCACCCAGACGCAAGGTGTCCATGATCTCGACCAGACGTGCGACCTCAACGCCCTTGTCGCTGTTGACGATAATGGTGGTTTTAGTATCGGGCTTTTCCAGCGCCTTCAAGGCAGGCACCAGAGCCTCGACTGTGGTCGCCTTGCCATCAAGCTGTAATTCGCCGTTGAGGCCCAGGGTCAGGATCGATTTGTTCTGCGGCTTGAGCTGCTGTGAACTGCTGGCGCTCGGCAGCTGGGTTTTCATCCCCAGAGCCGGAATCACGTTCAGGCTGACCAGTACGAAAAAAACCAGCAGGAACATCATCACGTCGATCATCGGGATCAGTTCGATGTGCGCCTTGCGTTTTTTAGGTTCGTCCCACGTTCTCATACCATCCGCCCTTCTTGTCAGAGGCCGAGAATCTAGCAACCGAATATGACCGATCAGTTAGGTTTACATGACTGTTACATGGCCTTTGTAAGCTCTTTTGATGGCACTAAAATATTTCTCGCAGCCGTCATAAAAACGCCATGGAAACGCGGCAATTCTTGAGTATTCAACTCAACGGAAAACCCGGGATGCGTCTCGATATGCCCAGTATCCGCACCTCACGACTATTGCTCTGCCCGTTGCGAGCCGAGCAGTCCAGCGCCTTGTCGCGACTGGCTGACGACCCCGTGATTGCGAACATGACGGCCACAGTCCCCTCGCCCTATACCCTGGAGCATGCACAGGCTTTCATTGCCGATGCACCGGGACAATTCGCCGCTGGACGAACATTGAGCCTGGGGGTTCATGCCCAGGAAACCGGAGAGTTGACCGGGGTCGTTTCACTGCGCCTGTCAACCTCGCATCGCAGCGGCAACCTGGGTTACTGGATCGGTGCCGATTACCGAAAGCAGGGCTACACCAGCGAGGCGGTGCAGGGTTTGCTGATGCATGGCTTCACCGTCATGAACCTCAACCGCATCGCCGGTCAGTGCTTTGCCGACAACATGGCCAGCGCCAGGGTGCTGGAGAAGTGCGGACTGTCGTATGAAGGCTGTATGAAAGAAGCATTTTTGAAGAACAGGGCAGCCTGCGG
>NZ_LJQT01000250.1:0-17000 GCF_001400515.1 Pseudomonas meliae
CCGCAGGCTGCCCTGTTCGTGAAGGTGGTCGTCCCCGACGCGGCAGCCCAGCGGGATGATGTTCTTGCCACCGGCTTCCCACTGTTTCACGCCATCCGTTAACTGACGATCGCGAGAAGTTTATTAAGGGTTGAACGTTATGTGGACGTCAGTTCCAGGTAGGTCCAGTACAGCAGGGCAACTGCGCTGATGGCGGCACCCAAACTACAAACGGCGACCCAGCCAAAGTGTGCATATGTATAAGTCGCAGCGATGGCACCCAGACCACTGCCTACCGAGTAGAAACACATGTAAGCACCCACCAGTCGGCTTTGCGCATCGGGGCGTGCGGCAAAGATCAGGCTCTGATTGGTGACATGGACGGCTTGCACGGCGAAATCCAGTAACACCACACCCACCACCATGGCGAGTAATGAGTGTTCAACGAACGCCGTAGGCAACCAGGACAAGGTCAACAGTGCCAGCGCGACGCCCGTGGTGCGATTGCCGAGCCCTTGGTCGGCGAGCCGTCCGGCCCGTGCCGCTGCCAGCGCACCGGCCACACCGGCGAGTCCGAACAAACCAATCTGGGTGTGTGACAGCGACAACGGGGGGCGCTGAGCGGCAGTACCATCGACGTCCATAACACACTGAATGCGGCGAAGATCAGCAGGGCGAAGGTGCCCCGGACACGCAATGCACGTTCGGTCAGGTACAACTGGAACACCGATCGCAGCAATTGCCAGTAGCCGCCTTTAGCTGGTGGCGTTGTGGAGGCAGGCATGGCGCGCATCAGCACCAGTGCCATGCCGGTCATCAGGGCGGCCGAGACAAAATAAACGCCGCGCCAGCCGGCCAGATCAGCCACTGCACCGGAGACGAAGCGGGCCAGCAGAATTCCCAGCACCACGCCAATGGTCACGGTGCCGACGGCTTCGCCACGCTGCTCGGGACTCGCCAGCGAAGCGGCGTAGGCAACCACCACCTGCACCACGACTGCCATCAGGCCAACGAGCACCATCGAGCCGAGCAACATGCCCCAATCCTGCGACAGACCAACTGCGCACAGGGCCAGAGCCGACAGCAGCATTTGTGTAAGGATAAGTTTCTTGCGATTGAGCAAATCACCCAGCGGAACGATGAACAACAATCCGACCGCATAACCCGCTTGCGTCGCGGTCACTACGATACCAATCGTGCCCGGCGAAACCGACAGGCTGGCAGCCATCGATTCCAGCAAAGGCTGGGCGAAGTAGACGTTTGCGACCGCCATGGCGCAGGTAATTGCAAAAAGAAAAGTTTGATAGCGACTAAGCTTGGGGGTGTCCCGGGGTTGGGGAGCTTGCGTGTACCCACCGCTGGATTTTTCGGCTTCGATTTCCATCTTTACCGGGGCACGAGACTTGAACGGCATCGCTCCATCCTTGGAATATGTGGTTGCAAAAGAAAATCTTGTGTGAACTTTTAACAAACTCAGTTGTTAAATGCAATCACATGTGTAAAACATTTTCGTCTGACGTTAGAACTTTTTACATTTCCTGCTACCTCGCCTCCAGGAGCCCCATGGCCAAACAGCAATTATTGGCGCAGAGCGAATGCCCTGTCGCCCGCACGCTTGAAGCAATCGGAGATCGCTGGGTTTTAATGATCATCCGCGACGGGTTCGACGACGTTCGCCGCTTCAGTGAATTTCAGAAACGTCTTGGTCTCGCCAAGAACATCCTCACGGTCAAGCTCAAAATGCTCGTGGAGTTGGGCGTATTCGACATTCAGCCGGCCTCCGACGGCAGTGCCTACAAAGAAACAAAGAATATGTGCTGACTGATATGGGCCGCGCGGTGTTCCCCATCGTCGTCAGCATGCGCCAGTGGGGGGAGCGCTACTTGTTCAACGCAGGGGAGAGCTACTCGGTGCTGCTCGACAATGAAAATTGTCGGAGCCAGTAGAAACCATCGCCGTACGTTCCAAGGCGGGCAAGGTGCTGACTCCGGCCGATTGTCATCGTCGGGTCGTCAAGCGCTGGGTTGACGCGAGTCGATAGCAACCGATCGCTGATCAAGTTGCTCTGTGATGATGTTGGCGGTTACAAAGCCAGCTTCGAACTGACGTTACCGAAACCGCAAGCCCTTCATAACGATTCCCTGACCACAAGCGGGCAATCTACCGGCTGGGCACCCGAGACTTCGAGGCCATCGATCAAGTACCGGGCGGCATTGCGACCGATCTCGTAATACGGCAGTTGCACCGTGGTCAGCGCGGGGATGAACAGTTCGGAAATGCCGATCATATTGTCATAGCCCAGCACGGCGACATCACCGGGGATTTTCAGGCCACGGCCCAGCAGCAGTTGGTAGGCACAAAAGGCTATGCGGTCATTGCCGCAGATCAGAATATCGAACTGCGGACGGCCATCAATCATGTGCCGTTCAAGGATGGCTGCGGTTTCCCCATAGGCGTCATGCTCGGAGAGGTCGTATTGCAAGAGTTCGCCGGTAGCCAGGCCGAATGCCTGGCAGGCACGCTGCATACCCGCCTGGCGAATTTTCCAGGCCAGGCTCTTTTTTGGCAGATTGATAAACAACGGACGTCGGTAGCCCTGGCTGAACGCATGGTGCAAGGCGCGGTACTGCCCTGTTTCGTCGTCCGGCACATAACTGACGAGGCTGCTGTCATCGGCTACGCAGTTGGCGAGCACCAGCGGTTTGCTTTTCAAGCGCTGGGGAATAGTCACTTCGCGCAACCCCATGGCGCTGAAGATCAACCCGTCAGGTCGGTGGGACAGCATCAGGTCGACGTTCTGGTCAGTGGGCGGGTTGCTTAGCAGGTTGAGGATAAATACGTTCCAGCCTGCCTGCTGTGCGGTCTGCTCGATGGACAGCAGCAGCTCTACCGCGAACGGCGTTGTCGCGGTGTCCAGCGCAAACACTCCGATGGTTCGTGTCTGCAAGTTGTCGCCGCGAATCCTGCGCGCTGACAGGCTGGGTACGAATTGAAGCTCGTCAATCGCGCTACGGACTCGCTGATACGTCTCGGGGCTCAGTTTTTCCGGATTATTGAGCGCCCGGGATACCGTCATCAGGGACACACCGGCCAATCGTGCAACGTCTTTAACTGAGGTCATGCAAGGCGGGGCCTGTCAGGTTGACTGATAATTATCATGCTACAGAGGCCTGATTTTTTTCGCGACTTCAATGATTTACCTGTAAGCATCCCGAAGAGAGTTCCCATGCGTTGGCAATGCACACCCGGCCTCCGGTTCCGTTGGCAATAAGCTTGACCCCCAGGCTGTCGGTCTTTGGATAAAGGCGACTACTGAAGCTGAAGCTGCCGTTTTGGTCAAACACCTCAATGGACGAGCGATCCAGGAAGACTCGCAGCTCAAGCCGGTCCTGTTGTGGATCTATTGCTACGCTGCGTTGACCGCTGACGTGGCTGCCCGACTGATCGCGGTCCAGTATCAAACGTTTTAGCGACGCATCGTAGTAAAGCAGAGTTTGCTCCTTGCCATTTGAACTGCAACGCAACGCCACTCCCAAGTGACCTTCGATGCAGTCGAGCAGGTCCAGGTGCACGTGGATTTCCAGCAGATCGCCGTGTACGTCATTCAGCCACTGAGTGCCCGCTTCGCTCCACCAGGGAGTGCCTGGCAATGACGCATTGCGCAGCGCTGTCAGTTCGCGTGCGGGGTGCACGCAAAGGCGATCGTCGCGCAGTTCGAGTTCGCGTGGCAGACCGAGCATTCCGCGCCAGTGATGGGTTGCTGTGGGGGTCGGGCTTTCCCACATATCGAGCCACGCCCACACCAGACGTCTGCCATCGGCAGCCACGAGGGTCTGCGCAGCATAAAAGTCATGGCCGTTATCCAGTTCGATAAAAGGCCCGCCGTTGAACTGCCACTGGCTGTCGATTTGGCCCACTCGGTAGCCGGTATGAAACTTGTTCAGTCGCTCGTAGCCCTGGGCTGGCATGCCTTGGGGGGAGTAAAGCAGTACATCGCGTCCATCAAGGCGAAACAGGTCAGGGCATTCCCACATATAACCATCGCCTTCGTTGCCGCTGGATACATAGCTCACGAATTCCCACGCGTGCAGGTCCACAGACCGATACAACGGCAGCAACGGCCTGTCGCCCAGACGCGCACCGGCAATCAGGTACCAGTGGTCATCCTGCTGCCAGACCTTCGGATCACGGAAATGAATGATCGTGTCTTGCGGCGGGCTGTCGATGACGGCACCGTGTTTGACGAAGTTGATGCCGTCGAGACTGGTGGCCAGGCACTGCACCTGACGGATCAAAAGCTCGTCGCCTACCTCACCCAGCCAGGTGTGCCCGGTGTAGATCAGTGCCAGGGTGTCGCCACACACCACTGCGCTGCCGGAAAAACAACCGTCCCGGTCGAAGTCATCACCGGGTGCCAGGGCAATGGGCAGGTGCTGCCAATGCACCAGATCGGCACTCTTTGCATGGCCCCAGTACATCGGGCCCCATTTCGCGTCGAACGGGTGGTGCTGATAGAACACGTGATATTCGCCACGAAAGAACACCACCCCGTTAGGGTCGTTCATCCAGCCCGCAGGCGGGGCCAGGTGATAACCGGGTCGATAATCGTGGATTACCTGCGCCAGGCTATCCCTCAATGCATGGTGCGCGCGCTCAAGGGCGGTGGATATTGGACCGTTCATGGCATTCACAGAAAAACTCATAGGGAACCCGCTTGTACGAAGTGTGGCGTGGTGTCGTGTGTCAGGTGTTGGTCGGCGTCAGAGTGGCGTTTCAAGGCCAGGCCATCGGCGTCGAACACGTGCAGATTTTCGGTATCGAACTGCAGCGCGACCCGGTCGTCCACCTGCCATCCGGCTTTTGCCTCGCACCGGCAGATCAAGGGTTCGTTCTCGTCTGTAGCCAGATGCACATAGACCTCGCTACCCAGGTATTCGACACTGGTCACGGTGACGCCAGTGCCACTGTTCGCTGCACTTAGAGATATGTGTTCCGGACGGACACCCAGGGTCAATTGCGCGTCGTCGGCCAGGTTCGAGCTGTCGAAGGGCAGGGATGTCATGCCCAGTGCCGGGATATCGATCAGGCTGTTGCGGCTTGGTGCGTGCAAGCGGACTGGCAGAAAATTCATTCTTGGCGAGCCCAGAAAACCGGCGACGAAGAGGCTGGCGGGGCGCTCATAGAGTTCGCGTGGTGAGCCAACCTGTTCGACCTGACCGCCGTTGAGGACGACAATTTTGTCAGCCAGGGTCATGGCCTCTACCTGATCGTGGGTGACGTAGATCATCGTCGAGCCCAGCCGCTTGTGGAGCCGGGCGATTTCGTTGCGCATCTGGACCCGCAGCGAGGCGTCCAGGTTGGAAAGCGGTTCATCGAACAACAGGATGTCCGGTTCCCGCGCCATGGCTCTGCCCATGGCCACGCGCTGACGCTGCCCGCCGGACAATTCCCGGGGCTTGCGCTGCAGCAGTTTGTCCAGTTGCAGGATCTGCGCGGTTTTCAGCACGCGTTCGCGCAGGCTGCTTTTTTCCGTCTTGGCCAGCTTGAGGCCGAAACTGATGTTGTCGTAGACGCTCATGTGCGGGTACAGAGCGTAAGACTGAAAGACCATGCCGACGCCACGCTCGCGCGGTTCCAGGTCATTGACCCGGCGTCCGTCGATCAGCAGGTCGCCACCACAGATCGAATCCAGTCCGGCGATCAAGCGCAGCAGCGTCGACTTTCCGCAGCCCGAAGGGCCGACGAACACAACGAACTCACCCGCAGCGATCTCCAGGCTGACATCGCGCAGAATGCGCGTGCCGCCCAATTGCTTGTTGATGTTGGCTAGCTTCAATTTCATCACGATGCTGTTCCTTGTCAGTTGTGTGCATCAACCTTTCAACGCGCCGGCAGTGAGGCCGGAAACGATGCGGCGCTGGAAGATCAGCACCAGAATCACCAGTGGGACGGTCACCAGCACCGACGCCGCCATCAACAGGCCCCAAGGCAATTCGTGGGAGCTGCCACCCGAAATCAGGGCGATGGCGACCGGGACCGTTCGTTGCGCGTCTGTCAGGGTGAAGGTCAGGGCAAACAGGAACTCGTTCCACGCGGCAATAAAAGCCAGCAGGCCGGTTGTGACCAGCGCGGGCCACAGCAGCGGCAACAGCACACGGGTGAGCGTGGCCCAGGGCGATGCGCCATCCATGATTGCCGCTTCTTCCAGCTCATGCGGCAGTTGCCCCATGAACGTGGTCAGCACCCAGACGGTGAAGGGCAGGGTAAAAATCGTGTAGCTCAGGATCAGTGCCCATGAGGTGTTGTACAGACCCAGTGCGCGGATGACTTCAAACAGCCCCGACAGCACCGCGACCTGAGGAAACATCGAGACGCCGAGCACCATCATCAGCACCGTGCCGCGGCCTCGGAACTTGACCCTGCCCAGGGCGTAGGACGC
The DNA here is from genome assembly GCF_001400515.1 of Pseudomonas meliae. NCBI lineage: Bacteria > Pseudomonadati > Pseudomonadota > Gammaproteobacteria > Pseudomonadales > Pseudomonadaceae > Pseudomonas > Pseudomonas meliae. Next base: position 6,419 of record NZ_LJQT01000250.1, read on the forward strand.
CGTCAGGCCCAGGAACAGCGCCAGCACTACCACACTCAGCGCAACCACCAGCGAGTTGGCGATGGCCTGCAGGAATGACGCCTGACTGAGGACCGCTGCGTAATTGGAGAAGTCGGCTTCGGTGATCCAGTAGCTCACTTCAAACAAGGCACTGGACGGTTTCAGCGAGGTCAGGATGGCGTAATAGAAAGGGAAGATCGCGTACAGCAGCACGACCCCGACCAGGCCCCAGAAGGCCAGGCGCAGCAGCAATTTCTTCAGTGGGCGCAGGTTCATGAGCGCACCTCCAGCTGGCGACGTCCGAGGTACAGATAAAGCATGGCAATCACTGCCACGACCAGAAACAGCAGGGTGGAGGCGGCGCTGCCGTAGCCGACGTCCTGGAACTCCACCAGGTGCTGGCGGGCATAGACCGACATGCTCATGGTGCTCGAAGAGTTGGAGGTCAGGACGTAAATGACGTCGAAGACCCGCAACGAATCGAGAATGCGAAAGATCGCGGCGACCAACAAGGCGGGCATCAGCAACGGCAAGGTGACTCGCCAGAACACCCGCACCGGATGAATGCCGTCGACCCGGGCGGCTTCGTAGCAATCGCTTGGCAGCATCTGCAGTGCCGCGAGCATCAGCAGGGTGACAAAGGGCACAGTCTTCCAGACGTCGACGATGATCACTGCCCACATCGACAGGTCCGCATCTGCCGTCCAGGCCAGCGGCGCGTCGATCAGGCCCAGGCTCAGCATCATATGGTTGATGATGCCGAACTGGTCATTGAGCATCCACGACCAGATCTTCGCCGAGACGATGGTCGGAATCGCCCAAGGGATCAGAATCAACGCACGGACCAGCGCGCGGCCGGTGAACTTGACGTTCAACAGCAACGCCACCATCAGTCCCAGGACCATTTCCAGCCCGACCGACACCACGGTGAAATGCAGGGTGTTGCGCACCGCGTTCCACCATTGCGGATCGACCAGCACGCCAGACCAGATGACGCCGTCGTAGAGCAGATAATTGCTCAGGCCCACGAATGAGCCACTGCCGGTATCCGACAGATCGGCATCGGTCAGGCTGAACCAGAATGTGCGCAGCAACGGCCAGGCCGCCACCAGGACCAGGCACACGAGCATCGGCGTCAGAAACAGCCAGGCGGCGCGTAGCCTGCGACGTTGTACAGGCGTTTCCCGGGTGACGAGTTCGTCGTCTTCGGGGAAAGCGGTAGAAGAGACGGGCATGTTGATTTCCTTACGTGTGGCTTACCAGTTCCGGCGTTTGATGCGGGTCAGTTCGCGCTCCAGTTCGACCAGTGCCTGATCGACCGGAATATCGCCCGCCAGCACGCTATGCACCCGATCGAAGAATGCGTTGGAGACGCGTGGGTAGCCGTTGGCCGTGATCGCGGCGGGGCGCATGACCCCATTGCTGAGGATGCTGTGCAGCTGCGGGTAGTAAGGCATCGCCGCGAGCGACTCGGGGTCGGCATACAGGGACTCGATGACCGGGTTGTAGGCACCTGCCAGGGCACGCTGTTTTTGCTGCTGGGCGCTGGTAAGGTAGGCAACCAGTTCTGCCGCCAGTTTGGGGTTGCGGCTGTAGCGCGAAACCGCCAGGCCCCAGCCTCCGAGCGTTGAAGCGTGGGTGCCGTTCGCGCCGCCACTGGGCAGGGGCGCGACGCCGACCTTGTCTTTTATCGCGCTGTCCTTGCTTTGCACCAAGGCCCAGACGTAAGGCCAGTTGCGCATGAACAGCGCATTTCCCGACTGGAATACGCCACGGCCTTCTTCCTCGGTGTAGTTAAGTACGCCGGGCGGTGAGATCTCGCCGATCCAGCTTTTTGCCAGGGTCAGCGCGACTCGTGAGGCCTGGCTGTTGACCACGATGTCTCCGCGCGGGTTGACCAGTCCGCCGTCCGGCTGGCTGCTGATCCATTCCAGGGCGTTGCACGTCAGGCCTTCATAGGCGCGCCCCTGGAACACGTAGCCCCACATAGTGGCATTCCCCGCATCGCGTTCGGCTTTTTGCACTTTTTTGGCGGTAGCGGTCATGTCCTCCCAGGTCTGGGGGACCGGCTGCTGGTACTTGTCGAGCAGATCCTTGCGGTAATACAGCAGCCCCGAGTCGGTAAACCAGGGCATCGACACCAGCCGGCCGTCGACGGTGGCGTTGTCCACCTGTGCCTGGAAATAGCCTTGTGTCGCATTTGCCGGAAGCAGTTCGCGCAGATCCGTCAGGTGTTTGGCGAGCATCCCCGGCCACACCATGTCGATTTGAATGATGTCGATGTCGGTGGACTTGGCACTGAGGATCTGCTGGTAGAACGACAGGCGTTCGGTTGCCGAGTTAGGCGTGGAAACCACTTGAACGTTGTTGCCGGTCTGTTTTGACCAGCTATCGACTGCATCCTTGCACAGTTGCAATTCAGCGCCGACGGCCCCGCACGAGATCGTTAGATCAGATGCGTTCGACAGCGCAGAAAACCCGGCAGACAGGGTGAGCAGCGCGGCGGGAAGAAGAGATTTCAGCTGTTTCATAGAGCCCTCTTTATTTTTGTTTTTATAAAAGTTAACGTTAAGGAGGCGCTGATTTATTCGATTTTTCGTCCCTGCAACGCTCTGGAGGCCTTGATTTATCAGGGGGCAACAGCTGGGTTTTAGAATAAATCAGCGGCTCCCTAACATCATCAATGTAACAGCGTATTTTCGATGTGGCACCCTTTTTTCTCCGATTTGCACAATTTTGTGCTGAAGGAAAAGGGCTCGGCCAACGTCACGAAAACAATAAAAACAAAACAGGAAGTCCACATGCAGAACGCATCAAGATGGCTACTCGCAGGGGTACTCGGCACCTCGACAACCGTCTCTCAGGCCGCGACTCTGGAAGAGCGGATGGCCGCATTCGAAGCCCGTGCCAGCGCTGCGGAAAAACGTGCAGCCGCAGCCGAACAGCAAACCCAGGCGCTCGCCAGGGAGCTTCAGCAACTCAAACTCTCGACCCCCGTTGCGCAGCCTGCCGCACCCACTTCTGCGTCCACCGTTGCGGCCAGTTCACAGCCGGCTCTGGATGATCGCGTGGCAAAACTCGAAGCCCGCCAGCAAAGCATGGAGAAGCCAGGCAGTGCCGGACACCTCACCGACGGGTTCAGCTTCAAGGGCTACGCTCGCTCCGGTCTGTTGATCAACGACGGTTTGGGCGGCGGTCGCGGTGGGCCTTATACAACCCCCGCAGGTTCAGTCGGTGGTGCGGTCGGGCGCCTGGGTAACGAAGACGACACCTACATGCGCTTCGATCTGTCGAAAGAGATCTACGCGCAGAACGGCACGCGCTCCAAGTTCACCGTCTCCATCGCCGACGGCGTTGAAAGCTATAACGACTGGACGGCCACCGAAAGCAGCCTGAACGTGCGTCAGGTATTTACCGAACTCGACCACATTGCCGCCTTCAAGGGGAATTCAGTGTTCGAAAACGCCACGCTGTGGGCCGGCAAGCGCTTCGACAGGGATAATTTCGATATCCACTGGCTGGACTCGGACGTGGTCTTTCTGGCCGGGACCGGTGGCGGTATCTACGATGTGCAGATGACCAAGGACTGGCGCTCGAACTACTCCCTGATCGGACGTAACTACGGCGATTTCAGTGAGGGCGGCGTCGATGCCGATGTGGAAAGCTACATCCTGACCTCCAACCAATTCTTCGACAATGGTCAGTGGCAGTGGATGTTCAACGCCATTGGCGCAAAGAAAAACGACGTCGGTACGCGCACTAATCAAGCGGGTTTTGCGCCTGCAGATTCAGGCCTGCACACCATGTTGGCCAATCACCAGAAAGACTTTTTCGGCAGGGAAGGCTTCTTCAAGACGGCGTTGCTCTATGGGCAGGGCCTGGGGGCTCAGGTCAAGGACATTGGCGCAGATGGTGAACTGATCGACGACGCCCGCGCGGTGCGTCTGGCGATGTACGGCGAGACGCCTATTGCGCCGGGATGGCGCATCGGCCCGAGCTTGCTGGCCGAGCAGAGCAAAGACCGCTACGTCAAAGGCGACGATTACCGCTGGCTCACTCTGAACATGCGCCTGGCCAACGAGATCAACAGTAACTTCGAGATGGCCTACGAGTTGAGTTGGCAAACCATGGACCTCGACCCCAAAGGCTACCTGCAACGCAATGCAGTCGACGGCAACTTCTGGAAGTTCACGGTTGCGCCGACCTTCAAGCCGGACATGGGTGACCTGCTAACGCGTCCCGAATTGCGAGTGTTCGCAAGCCTCATGAACTGGTCTTCGGATCTGGACCGCTACAGCACGACCGGCAACTTCGGCAAAAGTGATTTCAACTCCGGTGGTGTCTGGCAGTTCGGCATCCAGATGGAAACCTGGTTCTAGTGCGGTAGTTCAGATGTGCCAGTGAAAATTCAGGCTCTCAACTCATCGCTGCGCTCAGGGCCTGATTTCTTCAACGGGTTGTTTCGGCACTTTAGAGAACTTGTAAAACAGATTTGGCTCGCTGACGACGTACAGGTTGCCGTCGTGATCCATGGTCAGGCCTTCAGGTTGGGGAGCGCTGTTCTGGAGGTCGGAAAATGTACCCAGCAGTGATCGAATGCTGACGAAACGCCCTTTACCGTCCAGTTCTGTGATCGAGCGTGACTGATCGCTGAGCAGCAGTAAATGACCGGTACGCGGATCGAAGTAACCGTCTGAAAGGTCGCGTGCAGCGACGCTTTTCGTGATCCAGTCCAGCCGGTCGGCAATTTTGATCTGCAAACGGCCCTGATCAATGGAGCGCAGGACTCCGGAAACCTCGAACATCTGGCGCGGATCGCGTTCCTTGATCGCGAACAGGCGGTCGTTGGCAGGATCATAGGTCACGCCCTCGAATCCCTTGTTCTGGTTACTTGGGTTGATCAGTAGCGCAATGAACTGGGCTTCCTCGACGTGGATTGGGCGTGCTTGCGTCGGCAACGTGATGATGTCCAGTTGCTGGAGATCTTCATCGCACAGCACGATGCGACCGTTACCCAGATAAGCCAAGCCTTCTGTGTCGTCGAAACCGATCAATGGGTAACGAGCGATTATGTCGCCGTTCGCGTCAAGCGCCAGCAGTTGCATGGGGCCTTTGTTGGTCACTGCCAGCAGTCGATCATTGTCGTAGTCGTAGGTTATCCCGGAGATATTGGCGACGTCCGGGGCAAGTGGTTTGGCGTCGATAACCACATGGAAATCCGGCAACCAGATATTCTTTTCGGCTGCCGTATTGCCCTTCAACCAGGTGCGACCGTAGTGGTACAGCTGTTGGTGGACATGAAAGTGTGCCGACACGGCGTAAGCCAGCAGCAGAACCCCGAGAGCACCTGCACTCAGCACTATCTGTGCGAGTGATACCTGCCTTCGAGCGACATTCGACCACGTCAGCCGCTTTGCCTTGATCGTTTCCAACTGCATGGCTTCAGGCACTCCCGCGTGTCGGGCGGCTGGGCGGGTGATTAATCAACATTCTGCTGCCAGGCGAAGCGATAGGCTTTCATGAGCGGTTCCGGTTTACACAGGCCGTTGTCGGCATCGGCATCGACGATGAACCAGTCAGCTCTGGAGGTCTGACCCAGCGGCCGGGCTTTTTCCGGCAAGAAGCAATTGGCCAATTGTTCACCCGGGACCAGAGCAAAGGTGCCGGGATCTTCTCGTAGCCAACGGGCTGACTGTTCGATTGCCGACGGCTTGGCAAAACCGAAATGCACGATGGGTTGGCGTGCATACAGCCAGTGGCCCTCGCGCCAGTTGACCAGTACCAGGTCGGCTCCCTGGGTGACGCTGGCGGCTTGTTCCATCAGGCTCTTGTGTGGATTTTCTCCCTCTATGACGGGTTCGATGAACCCTCTGGCGAACCACAGGCTGAGCCAGACAACCACCACTGCGGGGACCAGTCGCCCAGCCCTGACGCGGTCGTGGAACCAGCGTTTCAACAACCAGGGCAGCAAGGGGGCAGCGACCAGTACCAGACCGGGCAGCGCCGGAAAGATGTAGATCTTGCGTTTGCCACTGGAGAGGCTGAAGAACAACAGCACCAGCAAGACCCAGCCGAGCAGTACCAGAACCCGGCCATCCCGCTTGCTCAGTTGTCGGCGCCATGCCGGGATCAGCCAGGGCAGCACCAGCACCAATGGCAGCCAATACTGGGGGATGACTTTGACGAAGAAATACCAGAATGGCTCGCGATGGTCCCAGGCGCTGGCGTAGCGATTAGCCGTCTGGTGCAAGAGTATTTCCTGCACATAGGCGAAGCCTTCCGGCCCGCCATCACGCACGACCGAGATAACCATCGGCACCAGCCACAGGCAGCATGCAAGTAATAACGCCAGTAGACCCAGCGCCCAGCGGCCTATCTGTCCAGGCATGGCCACGACACCGGACCAGCCTTTACGCGCGGCATAGGCGTAAGGGATCAACATCAATGCGGGAACAAAACCGACGCCCTTGGTGATAATGCCCAGGCCCATGGCCGCACAGCTGAAATAAAACCAGCCCCAGGCCGGTCCGAGCAACAAGTGGCGAACCAGCCCATAGAAGCCCAGCGCAATCCATAAGCACAGGAAGCTATCGATTTGTCCGGTGCGCAGGATGCTGTAGGTCTGATAGGTCGCCAGGAACAGCAAGGCGGCGTACCGTCCGATACGTCGGTTCCACAGACGGCTGCCCAGATCGTAGAGGACTGCGGTGGTCGCGCCTGCAGAGAGCAGCCCGGGCAGGTAAAGCGCGATGTTCGGGCTGCCCGTCAACCAGATGAAGAATGCGGTAGCCCACATGAACAGCGGCGGCTTGTCGGCATAAATCTCCCCGGCCCTGTGCGGGACGAACCACGAGCCGTTCTGCAGCATTTCCAGAGCAACGCCCAGAAAACGTTCTTCGTCCACGTTCTGCGGTAGACGCAGGCCCAGGCCGGCACCGACCAGTAAAACGGCCAGTGCGACCAGTAGCCATCCCTCGAGGCGAGGCGAAAGTTGAGTTCGCAACGTCATTGCTCCTCGGGTGTCTTGGCCTGTCGGCTGATCAGCTGCAGGTTGCGCATGTACACCAGCAGACCAAAGGACTGGCCGGCAATGAAGACCGGGTCCTGTCGATAAATGGCGTAAGCCAGCAAGATAGTGCTGCCCAGCATGCTCAGGTACCAGAAGCCCACCGGAATGATGCTGCGCTTCTTGAATTCGCTGTACAGCCATTGCAGGACAAAGCGTCCGGTAAAGACGGCCTGCCCGACAAAGCCGAGGATCAGCCAGAAGGTTTCGTTGTCCGGTTTCATGACCGCAGTTCCTGTGCTTCAACATCCAGGCGGGTCCGGCGGATCAGCCACCAGACGCCGACCAGATCCAGAATGCCCACCAGTGCGCGGTCCAGATTGCCGTACTTGGACACGCCGGCCTGGCGATGGCGGTGGTTGACGGGGTGCGTGACCATACGGCCGTTATGCCGCTGAATCAGCGCTGGAATGAACCGGTGCATATGGTCGAAGTACGGCAGGCGCAGAAAAGCTGCTCGCTCAATCAGTTTCAGACCGCAACCGGTGTCTGGGGTAGCGTCCTTGAGAAGGCGACTACGCAGGCCGTTTGCGAATCGCGAGGCCCAGCGTTTACTGGCCGTATCGCGACGATTCACACGGTGCCCTGCCACCAGCTGGATCGCCCCGGGGCCTGCTTCGTGAGCGCGTACCAACGCCAGCATTCCTGGAATGTCCGCAGGGTCGTTCTGACCGTCACCGTCCAGGGTCGCCAGCCAGGTGCCGTTGGCCGCCAGTGCCGCGTGATAGACCGAGGTGCTCTGCCCGAGCGACTGCTCGTGGCGCAAGATCCGCAACACGGTCAGCCCGCTGTCCTTGAGGTGAGTCAGCACTTTCGAGGTGTCGTCTGTGCTGCCGTCGTCAACGACCAGTATCTCGTAGCGCTCACCGTCCAGCGCTGTGCAAATCTCTTTTATAAGGCTGGGCAGGTTATCGGCTTCATTTTTGGCCGGTATCACGACGGAGAGAAAGGTGGGCGTGGTCATGGAAGTCCTTGTTATTGAAGTGGCACACAGAGCCGGGCCTGATAATGCTCCCGATACCAGTCGACGAAGGCCCTGACGCCGGTGTCGACCGAGACCTGTGGTTGAAAGTCGATCCATTGGCTCAGCGCACTGACGTCAGCCCAGGTTTTCAATACGTCGCCTGCTTGCAAAGGCAGGTAGCGTCGCTCGGCGCGCAGGCCTAGCGCGGCCTCCAGGCAATCGATGAACTCCAGCAGCTTGACGGGCTGACCGCGGCCGATGTTGAAGAGTTGGTGAGGTGGCTCGCTGCCAACCGTGTCGGGCGGCAGCAAGCGCAGACGCAGGATGCTTTCGACAATATCGTCGATGTAAGTGAAGTCCCGGGCCATTTCGCCATGGTTATAGATATCCACAGGCTGTCCGGCCAACATGGCTTTTGTGAACTTGAACAGCGCCATGTCAGGCCGGCCCCAAGGTCCGTAGACGGTGAAAAAACGCAGCCCTGTGGCGCGCAGGCCGTACAGGTGGGAATAGCTGTAGGCGGTGAGTTCATTGGCGCGCTTGGTGGCGGCATACAGGGACAGCGGCCGGTCGACGGCATCCTCAACCTGAAACGGCATGCGCGTATTGGCGCCGTAGACCGAGCTGCTCGACGCGTAGATCAGGTGCGCTGGTCTGTACTGCCGACAGGCCTCGAGCACGTTGATAAAGCCGACCAGATTGGATTGGGCGTAAACATTCGGTTGCTCAAGCGAATAACGCACACCGGCCTGGGCTGCCAGGTGGATGACCTGTTCGAATTCATTGTGCGAGAACAGGGCGGACAGACCTTCGGCATCGGTGATGTCCAGCCTGTTGAATGTGAAACCAGGCAAGCGCTGGAGTATGGCCAGTCGCGATTGTTTAAGTTCGACGCTGTAATAGTCGTTGAGGTTGTCGATACCGACGACCTCTATACCGAGCTCGCACAGTCGTTTGGCGACATGGAAGCCAATGAATCCGGCAGCACCTGTCACGAGCACCGTCATGGCTGGATCGCCTGGCCACGACCAATGCCATAGTAGGCAAATCCGGCATCACGCAATTGCGACGGGTCGAACAGGTTGCGGCCATCGAAAACCGCTCGATCCCGCAGTTTCTCGCCGAGCTGGTCCAGATCCAGAACCCGGTAGTCCTGCCATTCGGTCACCACTACCAGAGCGTCTGCACCTTCCAGAGCATCTTGCTTGCACTGCACCAGTTGCAGGTCATCACGCTCGCCATAATGATGCCTGATAGCTTCGATCGCCTGCGGGTCGTGGGCCTGAACCCTGGCACCGGCTGCCCAGAGTGCTTCAAGCAGGGCATGGCTGGATGCTTCGCGAATATCGTCGGTATTGGGTTTGAAGGCCAGCCCCCAGACAGCGAAGACCTTGCCCCTGAGTTCGCCGTGATAATGAGCGTGGATATTTTTAAACAGACGGTGCTTCTGGCGGCGATTGACCTGTTCGACAGCATTGAGCAGCGCTGTCTCCACCCCGTTCTCGCTGGCTGTGCCGATCAGCGCCTGCAAGTCCTTGGGTAAAGCATGAGCCACCGAAGCCGCAGCCTGGGTAAATGAAGTCGTAGCCAATGCGAGGGTCGGAGCCAATGCCAAGCCGGACCTGTTCTATGTCGGCACCCACCTGTTCGGCCAGGTTGGCCATCTCGTTGATGAACGAAATCTTGGTCGCCAGCAGGCAGTTGGCAGCGTACTTGGCCAGTTCCGCGCTACGGGCATCCATGATCACAAACTTCTCGCGGTTGCGACTGAACGGCTGATACAACTCGCGCATCTGCTCCAGCGCTCGCGGGCTGGCACCGCCGACGATAATGCGATCCGGACGCAGGCAATCACTGACCGCGCAGCCTTCCTTGAAAAACTCTGGGTTGCTGATCACTTCAAAGCCGTCATCGCGTCGTGGACTGGCAGCGATTTCAGCGAGCAGGCGGTCAACTGTCCCCACGGGCGAAGTGGACTTGTTGACAATGATCCGAGCACCGTCAGCGTGTCTGAGCACGGAGCGCAGCACGGCAAACACCTGGCTCAGGTCTGCTTTGCCGTCGGCTTGCGCTGGTGTGCCAACTGCGATGAATACCAACTCTGCAAAGCGGCTGGCGTGCACTTCATCGATTGTGAAACTTAGTCTTTTGCAGTCCAGGCCGTTGCGGAGAAGTTCGCCAAGACCGGGCTCGAATATAGGGCATATGCCTTCGCGCAGCGCATCAATGCGTTTGCTGTCGACATCCATGCAGCATACGGTGTGGCCCACTTCCGCCAGGCAGGCGGCAAGGGTAAGCCCCACATAACCGGTTCCGAACACTGTCACTTTCAAGTGCTGCTCCTTCTGCTCCATGAATTGAGGAGCCTGGTTTGTTTCAGGCGCCCGAACGCGTCTTGAACAACTAGCGGAACAACTAGCGCAAGATAAATGTCATAAATGTGTTAAGAAACGATGACATGAGTTTGTCATGTAGTGAAAAAGCCAAGGGCGGTCATACTTCAAGTGATCAGTTGGCAGCCTCTAGGTATCCTCTGAAAAAGCCCATTTTTT
>NZ_LJQT01000224.1:0-5516 GCF_001400515.1 Pseudomonas meliae
AAATTTCTGACAGTCTCGGCCGGACGCACAGCGTCGTGGTCCGGCCAGTCGCCCTCAACCCTCGCGCAGTACGGTCAACGGGCTGACGTTCAGTGCGCGGCGTGTGCCGAATACGCCAGCGCCACCCACCAGCAGGGCACCGATCACTGGCAGCAGCAATAGCCACGGATGCGGCTGCCATTCCAGTGAGAAGGCGTAGCGGTACAGCACGAAGCTCACCAGCTCACAGCCCAGCGCCGCCAGCACGCCGCTGGCAGCCCCCAGCAAACCGAATTCGATGCGCCGTGACTTGATCAGCAGTGCTCGCTCTGCGCCGAGTGCACGCAGCAGCGCGCCCTGACGGATGCGTTCGTCCAGGGTCGCCTGCAACCCTGAGAACAGTACGGCAATACCGGCCGCCAGCACAAACAGCAGCACGAATTGCACGGCCAGCGTGACCTGATCAAGAATACTGCGCACCTGCGCCAGCAAGGCCTCCACTCCCAGAATACTGATCGACGGGTAGGCCCGCGACAGCTCGACAATCTGTTTATCCTGGCCAGGCGGCAAGTAGAAGCTGGTCAGGTAAGTGGTGGGCAAATCAGCCAGGGTGCCAGGCTGGAAGATCATGAAGAAGTTGGGCTGGAAGGTATCCCAGTTCACGTCCCTCAGACTGGTGACTACGGCTTCACGCGTCAGGCCACCGACAATGAAGCTCAGCCGGTCGCCCAGTTTGATCTTCAGGCTTTCGGCCAGCTTGGTCTCGATCGATACCCCGGGCGTCGCGTCGCTCTGGCCTGAGGCCGGCAGCGCCTTCCACCAGTTACCGGCAGTCAGGGTATTGCCTTCGGGCAAATCGGCGGCCCAGGTCAGGCTAAGGTCGCGGCGAGTGGCGTTTTCACCACGCGAGTCCTTGGTCACGAAGTTGCCCACCGGTTCACCGTTGATGCTGGTCAGACGTCCCGGCACTACCGGGTAGAGCGGAGCCGAGTGGGTGGACAGCTTGCTCAGGGTCTGGGCGAAGTTTTCTTTCTCTGATGGCAACACATTGAGCACGAAATAGTTCGGTGCGTCCTTGGGCAGCTGGTTTTGCCAGGTGTCGAGCAGTTCACCGCGCAGCAGCGCGATCAAACCCATCGACAGCAGGATCAGGCCGAAGGCCAGAGATTGACCGGCAGCGGCCAGCGGGTAACGCAGCAGTTGCCCCAGGCCCAGCCGCCAGGGCAGCGACGCACCGGCCAGCAGGCGGCGCAGGCTGTTAAGCGCCAGCAGCAACAGGCTGCCCAGTATCAGCGCGGCGACGACGCCACCGCCCAACAGGGCAAAGGTAAGCACCAGGTCCAGGCTCAGGCGCCACATGATCAGGCCCAGCGCGAACAGCGCCGCGCCATACACCAGCCATGAGCTGGCGGGAATCGGCAGCATGTCACGGCGCAGCACGCGCAGCGGCGGCACGCGACCCAGTGCTGCCAGTGGCGGCAGGGCGAAACCGGCCAACGCCACCAGCCCGGTGCCCATGCCTGCCAGCGCAGGCAAAAGGCCGCCCGGTGGTACGGCGGCCGGCAACAGATTCTGCAGCAGTGCAAATAATCCCAATTGCGCCAGCCAGCCCAGCAGCGCGCCGCTCAGGCTGGCCAGCAGGCCGATGATCGCCAGTTGCAGGCTGAACAGGGTCATGGTCTCGCCGCGTGACAGGCCCAGACAGCGCAGCAGGGCGCTGGCATCGAAGCGCCGTGCGGCAAACCTGGATGCCGAAAGCGCTACGGCAACGCCTGCCAGCAGTACGGCCACCAGGCTCGGCATATTCAGATAACGTTCAGCCTTGCCCAGCGCGCCACCAATCTGCTGACTGCCATCGCGGGCGTCCTTGATTTCCTGATGCGGTTCCAGAGTCGGCTCGATGGCTTTACGGTAGGCGGCCAGCGCTTCGGGCGGGCCGCTCCACATTTCCCGGTAGCTGACCCGGCTGCCCGGTTGCACTACGCCGGTAGCCGCGAGATCCTGCAGATTGATCATCACCCTCGGGGTCAGGCTGTAGAAGTTGCCCGCACGGTCTGGCTCGTACGTCAGTACCCGAGTCAGTTTCAGGGTTTTCGAGCCGACGTCGATATCATCACCGACCTTCAGATCAACGGCTGGAAACAGTCGCGCCTCGGCCCAGGCTTCACCGGGCCTGGGGCCGCTGCCAGCCTGCTCGGTCTGATACAGGTCCGCTGCGCTTTTAAGCTCGCCGCGCAGTGGGTAAGCGTCATCCACCGCCTTGATGCTGGACAGTTGGATACCGGCATCGGTGGCGATCACGCTGGAAAAGATCACGATCTGCGCATGCTTGAGTTGCAGGCGCTTGCCTTCCTCGACCTGCTCGGCGCGCGCCGGGCTGGAACCCTCAAGAATCAGATCAGCGCCAAGAAACTCGGTCGCCCGCAACAGCATTGCGCCGTTCAGGCGCGCGCCGAAATAACCGATGGCGGTGCTGGCAGCCACGGCTACCAGAAGGGCAAAGAACAACACCCGCAGCTCTCCGGCGCGTGCATCGCGCAACAGTTGGCGGGCGGCGAGGCTTAGCAGACGGGCAAAAGGCAAACGTGCCATCAAGGCTCCAGCGGGGCGACCAGTCGGCCCCCTTCAAGACGGATCAGGCGGCGGCAGCGATGCGCCAGACGCTCATCGTGAGTCACCAGCACCAGCGTGGTGTTGCGCTCCTTGTTCAGTTCGAACAGCAGGTCGCTGATGCGCTCGCCAGTGTGGCTGTCCAGGTTGCCGGTGGGTTCGTCGGCAAACAGCACGTCCGGGTCGGCGGCAAACGCGCGGGCGATAGCGACCCGTTGCTGTTCGCCTCCGGACAACTGACGCGGCGTGTGGGTCAGGCGCTGGCCAAGGCCTACGCGCTCCAGCAGGTCGCGAGCCTTTTCGCGGGCGTCCTTGCGGCCTTCAAGCTCCATCGGCAGCATGACGTTTTCCAGCGCATTGAGGCTGTCGAGCAACTGGAATGACTGAAATACAAAACCGACGTGCTCGGCGCGTACCCTGGCGCGCTGGTCTTCATCCAGTTCACTCAGGTTGCGGCCCGAGAGGATGACCGAACCGGAGCTGGGCAGGTCCAGCCCGGCAAGCAAGCCGAGCAGGGTGGATTTGCCTGAACCGGAGGCACCGACGATGGCCAGTGTGTCGCCCTTGTTTAGTTCCAGGGAGAGTTCGTGCAGGATGGTCAGGTCACCTTCGGTGCTGGGGACTACTTTGCTGAGGCTTTGGGCACTGAGAATACTTTCACTCATGGAGAATCCGATGCGTGCGTTGTTTTTAAGTGCTGGCCTGGGGTTACTGCTGCTGTCACAGGGCGCGTTGGCGGGCACGGTATTGATCGTTGGGGATAGTATCAGTGCGGCTTTCGGACTGGATACCCGCGTAGGGTGGGTCAGCCTGCTGGAGCAGCGTCTGAGCAAGGAGGGATTCGACGACAAGGTGGTCAATGCGTCGATCAGTGGCGACACCAGTGCCGGGGGCCAGGCGCGTTTGCCTGCGCTGCTTGCAGAGCATAAGCCGGAACTGGTTATTCTCGAATTGGGTGGCAACGACGGACTGCGTGGCCAGCAGCCCGCTCAATTGCAACAAAACCTTTCATCGATGATCGACAGCTCTCGGGCAGCCGGTGCGAAAGTGTTGCTGCTCGGTATGCAGATACCGCCCAACTACGGGCCGCGTTACACCAACGCGTTCAAAGAGGTTTACAGCAACCTGGCCGAGCAGAAAAAAGTCCCGTTTGTGCCCTTCTTTCTGGAAGGTGTGGGCGGAGTGCCCGAACTGATGCAGGCTGATGGTCTGCATCCGGCGGCGGCTGCTCAGGGCAAGTTGCTGGAAAATGTCTGGCCGAGCCTGAAACCGCTGCTTTGAGGCTTTCCCGGACGGGGGCTTTCGGCTAATGTGGCGCCCCCGATCTGGAGCCCCCCATGCCGCGTCCCGCCTGGTCCCTGTATGCCTATCAAATGCTTGAGCCCCATGAGCAGCTGGATCTGTTCGCCTGTCAGGAAGTGCGCGTCCATCTGATTGCTCGCCAGTTGGAGCTGGGCGGCTCGATCGACCGGACGTTGTGTGGCACGTTGTTGCCTGCCCAGCCGCAGATGCGCGCCGTCGAACTGCAAGCCATGCGCGATGAGCGCCTGTGCCCGCTGTGCAAGGCCATCATGGATGCGCAGCGCAGGGGCATGAACCCGATCTGGCTTGAACTCTAGCTGTCATGACTGCCTGAAGGCCAACCGCAGATATCCCCGATCCTGCAAGGGCCGGTGTACACTTCAGGTCCTGTTTCCATCTCTTTAGTCGTTACCCGAAGGATCTTCCCGGATGTTGTCGCGCATACCAGCCGTTACCCGCTGTCTGTCGCTTGCTGCTCTGTGCGCGGCGAGCTCTGTCCATGCTCTGGAATTTCCGTTGCCGCCGCCCGGCGAGGACATCGTGGGCCAGGTGCAGGTCATCAAGGCCAAATACGAGGACACCTTTGCCGATCTGGGCACAAAATACGATCTGGGTTATCTGGAAATGATCGCGGCCAACCCTGGTGTTGACCCATGGTTGCCGGGTGCAGGCAAGGACATCGTGCTGCCGACCCGCTTCATTCTGCCGCCGGGCCAGCGCGAAGGGATAGTCATCAACCTTGCCGAGTACCGCATGTACTACTACCCCAAAGGGCAGAATGTCGTGCACACCTATCCGCTGGGTGTCGGTCGTGAAGGCTGGGGTTCGCCCATCGGGGTGACCAAGGTAACGGCCAAGACGCCAAACCCGACCTGGACGCCACCTGCCTCGATCAAGGCCGAACATGCCGCCGATGGTGATCCGCTGCCTGACGTAGTGCCTGCCGGTCCGGATAACCCGCTGGGGCCGTTCAAATTCGGTCTTGGGCTTTCCGGCTATCTGATCCACGGTTCGAACAAGAAGTTCGGTATTGGCATGCGCACCAGTCATGGCTGTTTCCGCATGTACAACAACAACGTGCTGGAACTGGCCGACATGGCTCCGGTCGGTACGACCGTGCGAATCATCAGCGAGCCCTACAAATTCGGCATCAGTGGCGGCAAGGTTTATCTTGAAGCACACACACCGGTCGATGATCTGGGCAACCCGTCGGTTGTCGACAAGCACACTGCGGTCATTAATGCGTTGCTCAAACGTGACGACCTGGCCAACAACCTGCGCATGAACTGGGACGTAGTACGTGATGTAGTTGCGGCCGAAGACGGCATGCCGGTGGAAATCGCAGAACCGGGCAAAGCGCCTGCGAGTGCTGAAGAGCCTGTGATTTTTCAGTAGTCCTGGTTATGTATAACGACGCTAGAGCCAGCGCTACGATAACCTCAGCTTTGGTGCGCCGCTTCACGTCACATCTGTGCTGCAGCGCAACGTAGTGTCATGCCCGCAATCACTGTACATAGATAAAGCGTTTTGTTATCGCGGTGGCACTGACGACGCAGAGTGCGACGTTAGTGACGGCTGAGCCCTGACGCTGATCCGGGGGATGCAAGGCAGGACGCCGAGCAAGC
>NZ_LJQT01000153.1:0-5776 GCF_001400515.1 Pseudomonas meliae
TGACGCAGAGCGTCACGAACGGCATTCCCACGCGGAGCGTGGGGACGATAGTCATCAGCTCCCGGGTCGGGCTGATTCGGCACTGACACAAGCATCACCATCCCTCCGCGCCCAACCGCGTAACCGGTTGTGTCCAATACATCTCCATCTCGTACAACTCTGGCATAACACTTGCTATGCCTCTGTCACGTATTGAAGAACCTCTTGAATAGTGACGGATTATTGGCATGGCGAAGAGCGAAGAAGTTAAAGACCCGGCAACCAAAGGCAAACTCAAGCTCATCATCCTCGCCGTTGTGGCGTTGCTGCTGGCGGTAGGTTTGTCGGTGGGCGCGACCTGGTTCCTCATGCACAAGAGCGAAAGCACACCAGACCCGGCTGCTGCCGCTGCCGCAGCTAACGTCAAGCCAGTGGCGGTGTTCGAACCCATGACCCCGGCCTTCGTGGTCAACTTCAACTCCAATGGTCGCCAGCGCTATATGCAGGTCAGTATCACCATGCTGGCGCGCAATGCCGCCGACATGGAAGCGCTGAAGGCGCATATGCCGCTGATCCGCAACAACCTGGTCATGCTGTTTGCTGCTATACCCTTTGAGTCGCTGGCCTCGCCGATCGGCCAGGAAATGCTGCGTCAGAAAGCGACCGCGAGCATTCAGGAAGTGGCACAGAAAGAACTCGGCAAGACTGTGATTGAACAGCTGCTCTTCACTAACTTCGTATTGCAGTAGGACTCTCACATGGCCGTGCAAGACCTGCTCTCCCAGGATGAGATCGACGCGCTGCTGCATGGCGTCGACGACGGGATGGTCCAGACCGACACCGTCAGCGAGCCTGGCAGCGTCAAAAGCTACGACCTGACCAGTCAGGACCGGATTGTCCGCGGGCGCATGCCGACGCTGGAAATGATCAACGAGCGATTCGCCCGCTACACGCGTATCAGCATGTTCAACCTGCTGCGCCGCTCGGCGGACGTGGCGGTGGGTGGCGTTCAGGTCATGAAGTTCGGCGAGTACGTGCATTCGCTGTACGTGCCGACCAGCCTCAACCTGGCCAAGATCAAGCCGCTGCGTGGTACTGCGCTGTTCATCCTTGATGCCAAGCTGGTGTTCAAGCTGGTGGACAACTTTTTCGGTGGCGATGGCCGTCACGCCAAGATCGAAGGCCGTGAGTTCACGCCGACCGAACTTCGCGTCGTGCGCATGGTGCTGGATCAGGCGTTCATCGACCTCAAGGAAGCCTGGCAGGCCATTATGGAAGTGAACTTCGAGTACATCAACTCGGAAGTGAACCCGGCCATGGCCAACATCGTCGGGCCGAGCGAGGCCGTGGTGATTTCCACTTTCCATATCGAACTGGATGGCGGTGGCGGCGATCTGCACGTGACCATGCCGTACTCGATGATCGAGCCGATCCGCGAAATGCTCGATGCCGGTTTTCAGTCGGATCTGGACGATCAGGATGAGCGCTGGATCAACGCGCTCAAGGAAGACGTTCTTGATGTCAATGTGCCGCTCACCACGACCATCGCTCAGCGCCAGTTGCCGTTGCGGGACATCCTGCACATGCGTCCTGGTGACGTTATCCCGGTGGAACTGAGCGAGTCGCTGGTCATGCGTGCCAATGGCGTACCGTCATTCAAGGTCAAGCTTGGCTCGCACAAGGGCAAGATGGCCCTGCAAGTAATCGAACCCATAGCGCGACGCTGACCTGTCTGGTCAACGTCGGAAATTGTTGCGTAACTGAAATACTGCGTGCAGAGGACAACTGATGGCTGATGAAAACGATATGACGTCTGCTGAAGATCAGGCGTTGGCCGACGAGTGGGCTGCTGCATTGGGCGAAGCTGGCGACAGTCAGGCTGATATCGATGCGTTGCTGGCGGCGGATGCGGGGAATTCGGGTAGCCGGATGACCATGGAAGAGTTCGGCAGCGTGCCGAAAAGCACGGGTCCGGTTTCTCTGGACGGTCCCAACCTGGATGTGATTCTCGACATTCCGGTGTCGATCTCCATGGAAGTGGGCAGCACCGATATCAATATTCGTAACTTGTTGCAGCTCAACCAGGGCTCGGTGATCGAGCTGGATCGCCTGGCTGGCGAACCGCTGGATGTGCTGGTCAACGGCACGCTCATCGCGCATGGCGAGGTGGTGGTGGTCAACGAGAAGTTCGGCATCCGTCTGACCGACGTGATCAGCCCGAGCGAACGCATCAAGAAGCTGCGCTAAATGAGGCGCTGGCTAAGTGTTCTGCTAACCCTGCCGTCGCTGGCCTGGGCTGCCGAGCCCGCTGCTCAGGCCGCACCTGCGCAGGTAGCCAATACGGTATCCGGCGGTATGGGCGGGCAGTTGGTGCAGTTGCTGTTCGGTCTGATACTGGTGATCGGTCTGATTTTCGTGCTCGCATGGCTGATGCGCCGCGTGCAGCGCGTGGGGCCGAACAATGGTCAGGTCATCGAATTGGTGAGTTCGCGCGCGCTCGGTCCGCGTGATCGGTTGGTGCTGGTGCAGATCGGCAGTGAACAGATCTTGCTGGGTATCACGCCAGGGCGGATCACGCCCCTGCATGTGCTCAAGGAACCGGTACAGGTGCCAGTGCGTGAGCAGGCGACCCCTGAATTCGCTCAGCGCCTGATGGAGCTGATGGAGCTGATGGAGCTGATGGGCAAGGATAAGGACAAGAAGTGATGGGCGCGCTGCGTTTCGTGATACTGCTGTTGCTGGTCATGGTGACGCCTGCTGTACTGGCAGCCGATCCGCTATCGATACCGGCGATCACGCTGTCCAATGGTGCGGATGGTCAGCAGGAGTATTCGGTCAGTCTGCAGATCCTGCTGATCATGACTGCGCTGAGCTTCATTCCGGCGTTTGTCATGCTGATGACCAGTTTCACCCGGATCATCATCGTCTTCTCGATTCTGCGTCAGGCCCTCGGTTTGCAGCAGACACCTTCCAACCAGATCCTGACGGGCATGGCTCTGTTTCTGACCATGTTCATCATGGCGCCGGTTTTCGACCGTGTGAATCAGGATGCGCTGCAGCCTTACCTGGCTGAAAAGCTCACTGCACAGGATGCAGTCGCCAAGGCGCAGGTGCCGATCAAGGATTTCATGCTGGCGCAAACCCGTACCAGTGACCTTGAGCTGTTCATGCGCCTGTCCAAGCGTACCGACATCCCCACCCCGGATGCCGCGCCGCTGACCATTCTGGTTCCAGCGTTCGTGATTTCGGAGC
Source organism: Pseudomonas meliae (assembly GCF_001400515.1). Taxonomy (NCBI): domain Bacteria; kingdom Pseudomonadati; phylum Pseudomonadota; class Gammaproteobacteria; order Pseudomonadales; family Pseudomonadaceae; genus Pseudomonas; species Pseudomonas meliae. The sequence goes on from NZ_LJQT01000153.1 coordinate 3,232, forward strand.
TCAAGACGGCGTTTCAGATCGGCTTCATGATCTTCATTCCGTTTCTGATCATCGATCTGGTGGTGGCCAGTGTGCTGATGGCGATGGGTATGATGATGCTGTCGCCGCTGATCATTTCGCTGCCGTTCAAGATCATGCTGTTCGTGCTGGTGGATGGCTGGGCGCTGATCGTCGGCACCCTGGCTGGCAGTTTTGGTGGCGTATGAGCCGTTTCACTGAGGAGTCTGCCCGATGACGCCGGAAGTAGCTGTCGATCTGTTTCGCGAGGCGCTGTGGCTGACCACCGTGCTGGTCGCGATTCTTGTGGTGCCGAGCCTGTTGTGCGGTCTGCTGGTGGCGATGTTTCAGGCGGCCACGCAGATCAACGAACAGACCCTGAGCTTCCTGCCACGCCTGTTGGTCATGCTCGTGACGCTGATTGTCATCGGCCCCTGGCTGCTGAAAATTTTCATGGAATACATGCTGTCGTTGTACACCAGTATTCCGACGCTGATCGGCTAGCGCCGCATGCAGCCGATGCTTGCGCTGACCGATATCCAGATCAGTACCTGGGTAGCGAGCTTCATGCTGCCGATGTTTCGTATCGTCGCGTTGCTGATGACCATGCCGGTGATCGGCACCACGCTGGTTCCCCGACGCGTGCGTCTTTACCTCGCATTTGCCATCACTGTGGTGGTCGCTCCAGCGCTGCCAGCCATGCCGCCGGTTCAGGCGCTTGACCTCAGTGGGCTGTTGCTGATCGGCGAGCAGATCATCATCGGTGCCGGCATGGGGCTGTCCCTGCAGATGTTTTTCCATATCTTCGTGATCGCCGGGCAGATCATCTCGACGCAGATGGGCATGGGCTTTGCCTCGATGGTCGACCCTACCAACGGCGTATCTTCGGCTGTTATCGGCCAGTTTTTCACCATGCTGGTCACGCTATTGTTCTTGTCCATGAACGGCCATCTGGTGGTGTTGGAAGTGCTTGTCGAAAGCTTCACCACGATGCCGGTGGGTGGTGGTCTGCTGGTCAATAATTTCTGGGAGCTGGCGAACGGGCTAGGCTGGGCGTTGAGTTCCGGACTCAGGCTGGTGTTACCTGCTATTACTGCGTTGTTGATCATCAACATCGCTTTTGGCGTCATGACCCGTGCAGCGCCGCAACTCAACATCTTCTCGATCGGTTTCCCGCTGACTCTCGTGCTGGGCATGGTCATCCTGTGGATGAGCATGGGCGATATTCTCAATCAGTATCAGCCGATTGCCAGTCAGGCACTGCAATCGTTGCGCGACATGGTGAGGGCTCGTTGAGATGGCAGAAAACGAGAATGGCCAGGACAAGACAGAAGACCCCACGGAAAAAAAGGTCAAGGACTCCAGAGCGGATGGGCAGATTGCGCGCTCCAAGGAACTGACCACGCTGGTGGTCATGCTGATGGGGGCGGGCGGGTTGCTGATGTTCGGCTCAGGCATTGCGCAGATGATGTCCGAGCTGATGCGCGACAATTTTACGATCAGCCGCGAAACGCTCATGGATCAGTCATACATGGGCAAGGCGTTGCTCAGCTCCGGCCTGCACGCGCTGGTCGTGATGCTGCCGTTTCTGATCGCCATGCTGGTGGCGGCGCTGGTGGGGCCGATCATGCTCGGCGGCTGGTTGTTCGCAACCAAATCGCTGATGCCCAAATTCAGCCGGATGAACCCGGCGGCAGGGCTCAAACGCATGTTTTCACCGCATGCGCTGGTCGAGCTGCTCAAATCCTTCGGCAAGTTTTTGATCATCCTCGCCGTTGCGCTGGTGGTCTTGAGCAACGAGCGCAATGATCTGGTGGCCATCGCTCATGAGCCATTGGAACAGGCGATGATACACAGCCTGCTGGTGGTCGGCTGGAGCAGCTTCTGGATGGCCTGTGGTCTGATATTCATTGCTGCTGCCGACGTGCCCTTTGTACTGTATGAGGCGCACAAGAAGTTGCTGATGACCAAGCAGGAAGTGCGCGACGAGCATAAGAACAGCGAGGGCAGCCCCGAGGTTAAACAGCGTATTCGCCAGTTGCAGCGCGAAATGTCCCAGCGGCGGATGATGGCGTCGATTCCGGAAGCGGATGTCATTATTACCAACCCGACGCACTTTGCCGTAGCCTTGAAATACGATCCCGAGCAGGGCGGGGCGCCGATGTTGCTGGCCAAGGGTACGGACCTGGTGGCGCTGAAGATTCGCGAAATCGGCGCGCATAACCAGATACTGATTCTGGAATCTGCGGCGTTGGCCCGCTCCATCTACTACAGCACCGAGCTGGACCAGGAAATCCCTGCCGGGCTCTATCTGGCCGTGGCCCAGGTGCTGGCCTATGTCTACCAGATCCGCCAATTCCGCGCCGGTCAAGGCAAGCGCCCAGACCCACTGGGTGACATCAAGATCCCGCCCGACCTGCAGCGCGATGCGTAGCCCTTTGCTTTGTCGCCAGCAGACCACCCTCGCGCCCGTGCTCCGCATGGGTATGCGGTTCCTGAAGCTCTGCGTCCGCTCTTGGGCGTGTGGTGCGGCGCAGATTTGTGACGC
>NZ_LJQT01000487.1:0-2189 GCF_001400515.1 Pseudomonas meliae
TCATGTCTTCGCCAGTCCATCGCCCAACGAACCCTTGCCCTTTGCCATCAAAGCAACCTGACAGCGCCAGTGCAAACAACACCAAGCAAGAAAAAGCGGTCATTCTTTTAAACATGGGTCATCTTCCCTTTTGAATTTATTGGTTAATCAATCGTAGCTGGGCCGCACGCTGGTTTTACCGTTCATGTGNNCATACTCAACTCCTTGTCTATTGGGGCATCACCGTTGACTTCCCAAAATAAAAATCACTTATGTCTTGTGCGCGTTTTTCATTTTCCATTTTCTCTTGCTGCTGCTGAAGCAGCTGCATATTGGCCAGCCGCATCTGCTGGTTTTGCAGCTCGATCAGCTCCTGCTGGTAGCGCAGCTGTAAATCCTCCTTCTGCTGTGGGGTCGTCACCTCGTTCAACCGGGCCCGTAGCAAATCGGCGTTCTTGACCCGTTCGGTACTGGCGTTGTAATTGCGTTCCAGCGCATCGGCAACCGACATCATCTGGTCGAATTTGGCCTGCACGCTGGCATTATCCGAGGTTAAGCCGTAGCGGTCACGCAAACTGGCAATGTCCCGTGCCGTGCCGTAGACATCGGCCCAGTCCCCCATGGGCATCACCTTGTTCAAGGCCGGGTCGTTCAGGAACCCACCCAGCATGTCGTTGCCGGTGATGATGCTCTTGTAGTGGTTGTACTGCTGCGCCGTCTCGCGGATGGCGTCCTTGGCCGTGGTCAGCGCGTCCATTGCCTGCTTGGCCTGGGCCAACGCATTCGCCCTCAGCGTGAGCAGGGTAGACGGGTCCAGGACCGGCACGCCTGGCACTGCGGCGTGGGCAGCAGGCAGGGCTGCGGTCAACATGAGCGCGCTCAGCGCGCAAACCAGCATCTGCTTTTTCATGACGCATTCTCCATTTCGTTGTGTTCCTGAAGGGCCTTCCAGGCTTTCTGAAAGGCCGGCATCCAGCGTTGTGCATCTCGCGTGTTCATGGACTGGCGCAGGTTGTCGGCGTAGTCAAACGCGGGCAGCCATACAGCGGGGTCGTCGGTGTTCAACCATTGGCGCACGGCCTCGGCCACCAGAAACGCATCGACCCATACCTTGGGATCGGTCGTGCCTAGGTGTTGCCGGATACGCTCGGCCACCGCCAGGTTCATTTTCGTGGCCGACAGCAACGGCAACCAGTACTTGAGGGGGCCGCCCAGCTCCATCTTCAGCTTCACCGTCTGGTGACCCTGCTGCACCACCATTTCCCGGCTGAGTTTCCCCATGTCACGCACCGCTTCGAACAGCTTGCCCGTGACGCCAAACTTCGCGTAACTCTTAGCCTGGGCGTTTTTGTTGGGCAGCCAGATGGGCGTAATCACCTGCTGAATGACCGCCGGAGCATACTTCGTCGCCAGCGCTTGCTCGGGGTACTGGGTGTCCATGATCAGGATTTCCCCGCGCATGCGTCCGCTTTGCAGAACCTCCTGGATGGCGTCTGCCGTACTCTTGAAGGACAGCGGTGCCCAGTACTCGGCCACCACGTTCAGCAGGAGGTTGCCGGGGCGGGCTTCGTGCATTTCGCGCTTCATGTAGAACAGCGTGTTCAGAAACGCCTCCATGACCTCGGGGTGTTTCTCGGCATAATTGTTTTTGAGTAACTGCGTGCAATCGAAGGCGAGACGGCGGTAGGTCTGCGCATCGAACTGGTTGACCGGCGAATCCAGTACCCAGGCGTATTGCCCTACACGGCCTTCACCGGCCAGGCGACACCATTTCGATAGCCGGGTCCGCAAGCAGTTTTCGCCTTGCTCGGGGATGTTTCGCAGCAGCAATGACATGCTGCGATTGCGCACGTTGGTGTGCGCCATGACCGCCTCGATCGAGTCCTTGATCCTTCTCTGGTCAGCGTCATTGCTTTTGTCAGGGCCACCGGCGCAGCACAGCACCAGGTCAAACAGCATTTGCCGCAACCCCGGACTGTCGTGAAACTGGAACGGGTTGACGCCGGTGAAGTGCCCCAGCTGCACGGTGTAATACTCGGCCCCCAATGCACACAGCAGGTGCCTCAGTGACTCGTTGTAGTCGATGCCGAATATCAGCGGATCGAAGCGGCTGAGAAAGGTCAGCAGGGTGGCCTCAGCGGTGGTTTTACCGACCCCCGTCTGGCCCGTGAAGACCGCATGCCCTGGCAACATTTCACCGAGGTTGTTCA
>NZ_LJQT01000082.1:0-175 GCF_001400515.1 Pseudomonas meliae
AATTTCTGACAGTCTCCAACACACTGCTTATTTGCACAGGGTTTGCGGAGGCGAGTTATACCGTCGACCCTGTCGAAGGCAGCAATCAAAGTCCGGCAAACTCCACGGTCACTCGCGTCATCGTGCATATGCTTAAACCTACCGACTTTACCTGTCTGGGTCGCTAAACCGTTGC
>NZ_LJQT01000082.1:183-16733 GCF_001400515.1 Pseudomonas meliae
GCCCGCAACTTTTAAACTTATAAGGAACACCCATGTATAACCTTGCGACTGAAAAAAAAAGAAACCGTGCTGACTGCGCCAGTCATCGCAGCCGCCTTGAACGATGGGCTATTACCCATCGACAGTTTGAACACGCCCCTCGAAGTGCTGTTGAACGTCTGGCAAGGCGCGCGCCCCGGCTATACCTATCAGCTGTACTTCGATGGAGTGCTTATTGGTCTCAAGAAAGAGATCCTGCTTTCGCAGATGCCAGGTGACGACCTCATGCTGCACATTCCATCCGAGCTGTTGACGGAAGGTCGTCACTCTGTGGCTTACGCGGTCGAAAACCCGATCAATATGGTCGTCGAGTTTTCTGCCGAGACAGTTGTCATCGTAGACCTTACCCCGCCTGGCGATCCGCTGCTGGCCCCCATCATTTTTCCCACGCAGGTACAGAACGGTCTGACCTCAGAAGAACTGCAAACCATGGGTAACGTGCTTTCAGGGACGATTGCCAGCTACAACGGCATGCAGGAGGGCGATGTTGTCCGCACCTACTGGAATGATCTGCCCGGTCCGATGGCGGTGGTGAGCAGTGATGACGTGGGTCTTAAACGAACAATGGTCGACTTCGCCAGGCCGTTTCTGGAGTTGATCGGCGACATTGAGGCGCCGGTTTACTACACGATTACAGATCTGGCAGGGAATCTGTCCATGGCCTCGGAGGCGGTGGACGTGAGGCTGCAACTCGCGCAAGCAACGCCCCTGCCCACCCCAATCATAAAAGAAGCCACCGGCAACACGCTAGACCCAGCTAACGCCCCATCCGGGGCAACCGTAGTGATCGACGCCACCGCCAACCTGAAAGCCGGCGATCAGGTGATCGTGCAATGGCAAGGGCACAACGGCAATGACACACGGGAAGAGACGCTGACCGGCGCGGACGCGGGCAAGACGCTGGAGGTAGTGTTTGCTGCGGCGCTGGTAACGGCAAACGCCGGGCAGACGGTGGCGGTTTCTTATGTGGTCAATCGCGTCAATGGTCTGGTACAGGTATCCGACACACTGGCCTTGCAGATTCTGATGGGGCAGCCCGAGCTGGTGCTGGACACCTCGTCGGTCACGCTGGCCGGCAAGGTTTATCTGCTTCCGGGCTCGCCGGACCTGCTGCCGAACTTCCCGGCCGACACCACCCTTCAGCGTCAGGCCAGCGGCGGACAGGCACCCTATCAGTACACATCGAGCAACCCGCTGGTCGCGAAAGTGGACAGCAACGGGCTGGCCTCGGTTCGAGGCAACGGCACGGCCACCATTACGGCGTCCGATGCTTCGGGCGCGAGTAAAAGCTACCTGATCACCGTCGTCGGCGTCATCCATTGCATCGGCCTGGGCAGCGGGAGCTTTTCTCAGATCAGCAAAAACGCAGGCAACAACGGCGCAAGGATTCCGACTATTCACGAACTGGTGGAGATCTATAACCTGTACGGCAATCGCTGGCCGATGGGCAACGGTAATTATTGGTCGTCCACTGTTTCAAGCGCCGGCATCGGGGGCTGGAACTGGTACTGCGTGAAGAACATGGTCTCTGGCGGAAACTTCAAGTTGAAGAGCCACAACTCCAGTCTTGGCGTTGGCATCAGATGATCGAAAACTGATGAACCTGTAATTATCAAACAGGGCGTTACCTGAGAGGGCAACGCCCTGCTTCTATTCATACGTTCTACAGAGTCAGGCCATGCACCCCACCACATCCCCAGCCAAACGCTTTGTTCGTCCCGCGTCGTGTGAAGGCAGCTTTCAGGCCTGCGTCAATAAGCGACCGTTCAAGGTGCTTGCCCTGGCGGGCCAATTGACCCTGCGGGCTGAGCTGGAGCAGGCACCCGATCAGTGGGTATGGAAGCTGATCGTCGACGGCAAGGTGGGCACAAAACGAACGACTATCGGGCTGTTTCTGGACAACGACCTGAAACCCGGTGATCACAATCTGCCAGGCCATGCCCAGATCAAAGTGATTTACAACGAGACGCAGCACCGGCAGAACACCCTCTATCATTCGGCACACTTTCAAAACGGCACCCTGAGCCTGTTGGAAGCCAATCCCTATACTCTGCGCCTGCGCGGACGCTTCAGTTTCAGCATGTCATCGATTAATTTCGAAGTGACCAACGGCTTTTTCGACGTACATTGCCGATAAATCAGGTGCGCAGAAAGCGGGCAATCACTTGCGCCGACTCGACCAGGCATTGTTCATGGCTGATACCTGCGACTTTCAATGGTTTGAGGTCGTGATTGGCGGTCGGCAACCAGTGCAGTTGAATAGCGCTGGACAACGCATAACCCTCCACTGCTTCGCGATTACCCAACGCATCGCGCTCGCCCTGAACGATCAGAGCAGGTGTTTTCAATTCAGCCAGATGGGCCACGCGCGGTTTCTCCGGCTTGCCCACGGCATAGAACGGATACCCCAGGCAAACCAGCGCATCCGCCTCGATCTCATCGGCAATCAGGCTGGCCATTCGCCCGCCCATCGACTTGCCGCCAACAGCAAGTCGCCCAGCCACAAAAGGCCTGACCAAGGCATAGACCTCTCGCCAGCATTCCAGCAATTGCGCCTGCGGATTGGGCGGACGCTTGCTGCCGCCGTGACGCCGCAGGGCCATGTAAGGAAACTCGAAGCGCAGGACGCTGACGCCTTGCGCCGCAATATCGGTGGCCATGTGGCTCATGAAATCGCTGTCCATCGGTGCGCCTGCGCCATGTGCCAGCAGCAAGGTGGGCGCCTCCTGCGCGTCTGCCCGCAGGGTGGGCGTCCATAACCAGCCTTTTTCGTTGATCAGTTGCAGCCATTGATCCTTGCCAGTGCCGGGCTGTGGGCCTTTGCTCATGCTTGCCTCGTTCAGATGAATCTCAGAGTAGCCCGCTACTATAACCGCGAATCCTGCGTGAATCGCGCAAGCGCAGAGCGCGTGGACGCACCGACAGGCCCTGCCGGACAGCCACCATTCAGGTCCGCCCGGTTAATCTGCCAAGGTGCACAAGGTAAAAGTACCAAGGCGATGAGCGCCCCAAACCTGACACCGCCGGGCGGTTTCATTGACGGTACTGGCCTCGCACAATTGCAACAGAACCGCTGAGTCGGTCGCCAGAGTCATATGCCTGCTCAGGCCAGTTTGCTGGGCTATGACAGATGCAACCGCCGATTGAACATGCGTGACAGTCTTTGCGCGAGTCCTGATCAACTCGTCTGTACGCGAGGGTCGCCACCGCTTTGCTCCAATCCAGCGGCGATGCGTGAACTCCGCACCCTGCAACGGGGTGCGGAATACTCGCTGACAATACAACGCAGATTATCCGCTCCGCGCTGCGGCTTCCCACACCCTTCTTTCAAAGCTAAACTCGTCGACACACGTCTGCTGCAACCATTTGACGCTCGCTAATGTGCCTGTCTGTTCCTGCCCCTGCCTTTTCGTGTGCCTCGATGCCATTTCCAGCGATGCATCGCCCGAGCCCGATTACGTCTGCGGTCAACATCTGAATCGTGGAAGTCTGTAATGAACACAACAACCAGTCCGACGACCTACAACTACACAGTGGTGCGCCAGTTTGCCATCATGACCGTGGTCTGGGGCGTGATCGGCATGAGCCTGGGAGTGTTCATCGCTTCGCAGCTGGTCTGGCCGGGACTGAACCTGGAACTTGAATGGACTACCTTCGGACGCCTGCGGCCGTTGCACACCAACCTGGTGATCTTTGCGTTCGGTGGCTGCGCGCTGTTTGCCACCTCTTATTACGTGGTACAGCGCACCTGCCAGACACGGCTTGTTTCCGATGGCCTCGCGGCGTTTACCTTCTGGGGCTGGCAAGCCGTGATTGTCGGCGCCATCGTGACGCTGCCGATGGGCTACACCACCACCAAGGAATATGCCGAACTTGAATGGCCGGTGGCCATTCTGCTGGCGATCGTCTGGGCCGCCTACGCTGCGGTGTTTTTCGGCACCATCGTCAAACGCCGGACCCGGCATATCTATGTCGCCAACTGGTTTTACGGCGCATTCATCGTGGTGACCGGCATGCTGCACATCGTCAACCACATCTCGCTGCCGGTCAGCCTGTTCAAATCCTATTCGGCCTACGCCGGAGCGACCGACGCCATGATCCAGTGGTGGTACGGGCACAATGCCGTAGGTTTTTTCCTGACTACCGGCTTTCTCGGCATGATGTATTACTTCGTGCCCAAACAGGCCGAGCGCCCGGTGTACTCCTATCGTTTGTCCATCGTGCATTTCTGGGCATTGATCACCCTGTATATCTGGGCCGGTCCGCACCATCTGCACTACACCGCCCTGCCAGACTGGGCACAGTCGCTGGGTATGGTCATGTCGATCATTCTGCTGGTACCCAGCTGGGGCGGGATGATCAACGGCATGATGACGCTGTCGGGTGCATGGCATAAGTTGCGGACCGATTCGATACTGCGCTTTCTCGTGGTCTCGCTGGCGTTCTATGGCATGTCGACCTTTGAAGGCCCGATGATGGCAATCAAGACCGTCAACTCGCTGTCGCACTACACCGACTGGACCATCGGCCACGTACATGCCGGGGCATTGGGCTGGGTGGCGATGATTACCATCGGGTCGGTTTATCACATGATCCCGAAACTCTACGCCCGTCCGCACATGCACAGTGTCGGCCTGATCAACACGCATTTCTGGCTCGCGACCGTCGGTACTGTGCTGTACATCACCTCGATGTGGGTCAATGGCATCACCCAGGGCCTGATGTGGCGTGCAGTGAACGACGACGGCACGCTGACCTATTCCTTCATCGAGACCATGCAGGCCAGTCACTCCGGCTACATCGTGCGCGCCATCGGCGGTGCCATCTTCACCAGCGGCATGCTGTTGATGGCCTACAACGTGATACGTACAGTGCGAGCCTCTGACCCGCAGGCGGCCGAGGCCGCTGCGCGCATTGCCGTCGTGGGAGCGCATTGATGAAACATGATGTGCTCGAAAAAAACATCGGCCTGCTGGCGTTCTTTATGGTTATTGCCGTGAGCATCGGCGGGCTGACGCAGATCGTCCCGCTGTTTTTTCAGGATGTGACCAATCAACCGATCGAAGGCATGAAACCACGCAGCGCGCTGGAGGTAGAAGGCCGCGATGTATTCATCGCCAATGGTTGCGTAGGCTGCCACTCACAGATGATCCGGCCATTACGCGCCGAAACCGAACGCTACGGGCATTACTCGGTGGCGGGCGAAAGCGTCTGGGACCAGCCGTTTCTATGGGGTTCCAAACGCACCGGGCCGGACCTGGCCAGGATCGGCGGTCGCTACTCGGATGAGTGGCACCGTGTGCACCTGAATAACCCTCGGGACGTGGTCCCAACGTCGATCATGCCCGCCTATCCGTTTCTGGCCGAGAAAAAGATCGACAGCACGCAGACGGCAAAAAAGCTGCAAGTGCTGCGTACCCTTGGCACCCCGTACACCGACGCGGACATCGCCGGTGCGGTCGCCGCCGTGCAGGGCAAGACTGAAATGGACGCGCTGGTGGCCTATCTGCAAGGCCTCGGCACGCTCATCAAGAGCAAACGGTGAACATGATGGACATCGGAATGATTCGAGGCCTTGGCACACTGGTCGTGATGGTTGCGTTCATCGGCCTGATGCTGTGGGTGTTCAGCCCTGCCCGCAAGGCGCACTTCGACGATGCGACCCTGTTGCCTTTCGCAGATGACCCCGAGGCCATAGGCAGGGTCGAGCGCGCCAGGGCTGAACGGGAAGATCAACCATGAGTACGTTCTGGAGCCTGTACGTCGCGGTCCTGACGCTGGGCACAATCATCGCCATGCTCTGGCTGCTGCTGTCCACGCGCAAAGGTCAGCCCGACGAACCGACAGATGAGACCGTCGGCCATGCGTTCGACGGCATTGAGGAGTACGACAACCCACTACCCAGATGGTGGTTCTATCTATTCATAGCGACCATCGTTTTTGCGCTGGGGTATTTAGTCCTGTACCCAGGCTTGGGCAACTGGAAGGGTTTGCTGCCCGGTTACGACTATCGGGACAAGGACAGCAAAGTGCAATTCTCCGACGGCCAGCAAGGCTGGAGCAGTGTCCACGAATGGGAACGGGAAGTGGCCGTTGCCGAGGCCCGCTATGGCCCGCTGTTCGCCAAATACGCCGCCATGCCCGTCGAGGAGGTAGCCAAAGACCCGCAGGCGCTGAAAATCGGTGCTCGCCTGTTTGCCTCCAACTGCTCGGTCTGCCACGGCTCTGACGCGAAAGGCGCCTACGGCTTTCCCAATCTGACCGATGCCGACTGGCGCTGGGGCGGCGACGCTCAGGCGATCAAGACGTCGATCATGGCCGGGCGCATGGGCGTGATGCCCGCCCTGGGCGAAGTGCTGGGCGAACAGGGTGTGCGTGATGTGTCGGCCTACGTGCTGACCCAACTGGACGCCCGGCAGTTGCCCGAAGGTGCCAAAGCTGACCCGGTCGCGGGCCAGAAGACCTTCGCGACACTCTGCGTTGCCTGTCACGGGCCAGAAGGCAAGGGAATGCCGATTCTCGGCGCGCCGGACCTGACGCATCCCAACGCGTTTATCTACGGTTCCAGCTTCGCGCAGTTGCAGCAGACCATTCGCGATGGCCGCCAGGGCCAGATGCCCGCTCAGCAGGTACTGCAAGGCAATGACCGGGTTCACATTCTGGCTGCCTATGTTTACAGCCTGTCCCGCCAGGAGAAGCCACCTGAATCCAGATGACGCGGCTCGATTAGCGCATGGTTGTTGCATTCTGAAAGAACAAATTCGTTGTAGTTACATCTCTACATGACTAGACTCCTTCACGACCACAATAATCTGTCTACTCATTCTGGAAGTCGCGCACATGACCACTACCCTCTCCAGCCGTGAATTCAATCAGGACACCAGCGGGGCCAAGAAGGCCGCGAATGAAGGCCCCGTGTTCATTACCGACCGAGGTCGCCCGGCCCATGTGCTGCTTTGCATCGAGGATTACCTGAAGCTGACCGGCAGCGCAGCAAACATCGCCGACATGCTGATAATGCCCACTGACATCGATATCGAATTCGAGCCTCAGCGTGCCGTGATCACCCCGCGACAGGTTGATCTGTCCTGATGTTCCTGCTCGACACCAACGTGGTTTCAGAGCTCAGAAAGCGCACTGCAGACGCCAACGTGCTTCGCTGGTCGCGAACACAGATGGCCTCCAGCCTGTTCATCTCGTCCATCACGATTCTTGAGCTCGAAACAGGTATCCTGCGTATCGAACGCCGCGACCCGGCACAGGGTGCAGTATTGCGAATGTGGCTTGACCAGCATGTATTGAAAGCGTTCGCCGGGCGTATCCTGACAGTCGATACTCAGGTCGCAAGGCGCTGCGCCCAACTGCATGTTCCCGACCCGCGCAGCGAATGCGATGCGTTGATCGCGGCTACTGCGCTGGTGCATGGCATGACTGTGGTCACACGCAACACAATCGACTTTCAGTCGTGCGGGGTCGCGCTGCTCAACCCCTGGGTCAGCCAGTTGGATGAAGAAGCGGCCGTCTATTCACGTGCGTCACGTTGAACGCGGATGTAAACCTGCCTGACCTGTATCGGCCCAGGCTACTCCACCGCCGCTGGATCCATCAATGAGCAACCAGATTCCAGTACAAGACATCACACCGCCATCCGAAAAAAGCGGCGAATTCATCGACCTCTATGCCTCGCGCGAGAAAATCCACACCCGCGCGTTCAAAGGTCTGTTTCGCAATGTGCGCATGTTGGGCGGTGCCGTGTTGCTGCTTATCTTTTTTGGCACGGTCTGGCTCAATAAAGGTGGGCACCAGGCAGTCTGGTGGGACCTGCCGGAGCGCAAGTTCTACATCTTCGGCGCGACGTTCTGGCCGCAGGATTTCACTCTGTTGTCCGGCATTCTGATCGTTGCAGCCTTCGGGCTGTTCTTCATCACGGTCTATGCCGGACGGGTATGGTGCGGCTACACCTGCCCGCAAAGCGTCTGGACCTGGATGTTCATGTGGTGCGAGAAAGTCACCGAGGGCGATCGCAACCAGCGCATCAGGCTTGACCATGCCCCGATGAGCACCGGCAAACTGGCGCGCAAGCTCGCCAAGCACAGCCTGTGGCTGCTGATCGGCTTTGCCACGGGCATGACCTTCGTGGGTTACTTCTCTCCCATTCGCGACTTGTGCATTGATCTGTTCACGGGCGAAGCGGATGGCTGGGCGTATTTCTGGGTCGGCTTCTTCACCCTGGCCACTTACCTCAATGCAGGCTGGCTGCGCGAGCAGGTGTGCATCTATATGTGCCCCTACGCGCGGTTCCAGAGCGTGATGTTCGACAAGGACACGCTGATCATCTCCTACGACCAGAATCGTGGCGAAGCCCGAGGCCCGCGCAAGAAGGAGGCTGATCCTCAGGCACTGGGGCTGGGTGACTGCATCGACTGCACGATGTGCGTGCAGGTCTGCCCGACCGGCATCGACATTCGTGACGGCCTGCAGGTGGAATGCATCAGCTGTGCGGCGTGCGTCGATGCCTGCGATACAGTCATGGACAAGATGGACTACCCTCGCGGCCTGATTCGCTACACCACCGAACACAATCTGTCCGGGCAGCGCACCCGCACCTTGCGCCCGCGCCTGATCGGTTATGCACTGGTTCTGTTGCTGATGATCGGGCTGCTGATCGCGGCCTTCTGCATGCGTGGGCTGGTGGGTCTGGAGGTGAGCAAGGACCGTATGCTTTTTCGGGAAAACGCCGAAGGCCGTATCGAAAACGTCTACACCGTGAAAGTGATGAACAAGGATCAGGTGGATCACGACTATGTGCTGGAGGCCAGCGGCCTGCCCGACCTGAAACTGCAGGGCCGTCGGGAAATCAGCGTCCCGGCAGGCGAGATCGTCAGCCTGCCGGTGGAGCTCTCCAGCGCGCCCGAAAAGCTCCCGGCACACAGCAACGAAGTCACCTTTACCCTCAAGGACATCGACAGCGACACACATGTCGACACCAAAAGCCGTTTCATCGGCCCACCTCTTCGTTAAGAGCACCGTCATGCCCGTTGCGACTGCTGCAAGCCCTTGGTACAGGCACCTCTGGCCATGGATCATCATCGCCATTCTGACCTGCTCGGTGACGTTGAGCCTGTCGATGGTGTTCATTGCAGTCACCAACCCTGACCCGCTGGTTACCGATAATTACTACGAGGCCGGCAAAGGCATCAATCGCTCGCTGAATCGGGAAGTGCTTGCGCAAAACCTCAAACTGCACGCCCATGTACATCTGGACGAGTTGACCGGCGAAGTCGAGCTGCGCCTGAGCGGCAACAGCAACCCGGAGCGTCTGGAGTTGAACCTTATTTCGCCGACGCGCCCTGCCAGTGATCGCCGTGTGTTCCTGACCCGCAGCCCGTCTGAACCGGGCCGTTACATCGGGCAGTTGCAAGACCGGGTCGAGGGTCGGCGCTTTGTGGAACTGCTGGGTGTCGAAGGCGACCAGACCTGGCGTCTGTTCGAAGAAGAGCAGGTCGACGCTGCTGACCTGACCCTGGGCGACGAACCCCTGCAAGCCGCGCAACGCCGGAAAGACTGAACATGGCGACGTTGCCCCGCGCCACTCCAATGCGCTGTTACCACTGCGACCTGCCCGTGCCGGCCGGCGGCCGTTTCACGGCGGTTGTGCTCGGTGAACCCCGGGAGCTGTGCTGCCCCGGCTGTCAGGCGGTGGCCGAGGCCATAGTCGCCAGCGGCCTGGAAAGCTATTACCGCCATCGCAGCGAGGCCTCGGCCAACCCGGAAAGCCTGCCCACGCAATTGATCGATGAACTGGCACTCTACGACCGCCCTGAAGTACAGGCGCCGTTCGTACGCCACGAAGGCGATTTGTCAGAAGCCACTTTGCTTGTCGAGGGCATCAGTTGCGCAGCCTGCAGCTGGTTGATCGAAAGGCGCCTGAGCCGCTTGCCCGCAGTGGCCGAAGCGCGCATGAACCTCTCCACCCATCGCCTGCACGTACGCTGGCGCGGCGACCAGCTTGCCCTCAGTCAACTGCTGAGCGAGCTGCACGCAATTGGTTATGTCGCTCACCCCTGGCAGGCCGATCGCGCCGCCGAACGTCTGGCAAGTGAAAACCGTCTGGCGTTGCGGCAACTGGGCGTCGCTGGCCTGCTGTGGTTTCAGGCAATGATGGCAACCATGGCCACCTGGCCGGAGTTCAACATCGACCTCAGCCCGCAGATGCACACCATCCTGCGCTGGGTGGCGCTGTTTCTGACCACTCCGATCGTGTTTTACAGTTGCGCACCGTTCTTCCGCGGTGCGTTGCGCGACCTGCGCAGCCGTCAACTGACGATGGACGTCTCGGTGTCGCTGGCAATAGGCGCGGCTTATGTCGCCGGCATCTGGACTGCGGTCACCGGCGCTGGCGAATTGTATTTCGATGCGGTAGGCATGTTTGCATTATTCCTGCTGGCCGGACGCTACCTGGAGCGCCGCGCCCGCGAGCGCACAGCGGCAGCCACGGCGCAGCTGGTCAACCTGCTGCCTGCCTCATGCCTGCGCCTTGGTGACGATGGCCAGAGCCAGCGCATCATGCTCAGCGAACTGCGTTTGACTGATCGTATATTGGTGCGCCCCGGTGCGGTGATCCCGGCTGACGGCAGGATCCTCGAAGGTCATTCCAGTATCGATGAGTCACTGCTGACCGGCGAGTACCTGCCACAAGTGCGCAGCGCGGGCGATGCGGTCACCGCAGGAACGTTGAATGTCGAGAGTCCGCTGACCATTGCCGTGTCGGCGCTGGGTCAGGAAACCCGTCTTTCGGCCATTGTCCGCCTGCTCGAGCGCGCCCAGGCGCAGAAGCCCCGTCTCGCGCAGATCGCCGACCGGGCTGCACAGACCTTTCTACTGTTTTCGCTGATGGCGGCGGCGCTGATCGGCGTTGTCTGGTGGCAAATCGACGCATCCCGTGCATTCTGGATTGTCCTGGCAATGCTCGTTGCCACCTGCCCCTGCGCGCTGTCGTTGGCGACACCGACCGCGTTGACAGCAGCCACCGGCACGCTGCACAAGCTTGGTCTGTTGCTGACCCGAGGTCATGTACTGGAGGGCCTGAATCAGATCGACACAGTCATCTTCGACAAGACCGGCACCCTGACCGAGGGACGTCTGGCGCTGCGCAGCATTCACCCGCTACGCGAACTGGACGCCAGCCGCTGTCTTGAGCTGGCGGCGGCGCTGGAAAACCGTTCCGAGCACCCTATTGCCCGCGCCTTTGGTCGAGCGTCAAGGGCCGCCGAAGAGGTGCACAGCACACCGGGGCTAGGGCTGGAAGGACGTGTTGACGGGAAACTGCTGCGCATCGGCCAGGCGCCGTTCGTCTGTGCGCCGAGCGGCACTGAACCGCCGGTGATCACTGATGAGTCCGGCCAGTGGCTATTGCTGGGCGATGCGCAAGGGCCGCTGGCCTGGCTGGTACTCGACGATCGACTGCGCGACGATGCCGGCACCTTGTTACAAGCCTGCAAGGCACGAGGCTGGAAAACGCTGCTGCTGTCCGGAGACAGCTCACCGATGGTCGCCAGTGTCGCGCAGGCGCTGGGGATAGACGAAGCGCGTGGCGGTATGCACCCGGACGACAAGCTGGAGGTGCTGCGGCAACTTCAGGCTCAGGGACGCAAGGTGCTGATGATCGGTGACGGGGTGAATGACGTCCCGGTCATGGCCGCTGCCGACATCAGTGTGGCAATGGGCTCGGCCACCGACCTTGCAAAAACCAGCGCTGACGCCGTGCTGCTGTGCAACCGTTTGCCGGTGCTGATCGACGCACTGAATCTGGCCCGACGTACGCGCAGGGTCATTATCGAAAATCTGCTCTGGGCCAGCTTGTACAATGGCCTCATGCTGCCATTCGCGGCACTGGGCTGGATCACCCCGGTATGGGCGGCCATCGGCATGTCGCTCAGTTCATTGACCGTAGTGCTCAACGCCTTGCGCCTGACCCGCATGCCGCGCCGCGCCCTGACGTCACAACCTGCCCCGGAGGTTTCATGCCCGCGCTTTACATCATGATCCCTGCTGCGCTGCTGCTGGTGGGTGTCGCGATCTACGTGTTCTTCTGGGCGGTGGACAGCGGCCAGTACGACGATATGGAAGGCCCGGCGCACAGCATATTGTTCGATGATCCGCCGTCAGTGGATCATGCCCGGCCAGAACAGCAACGGCCTGGCGCTGACGAGAAACACGATGTTTGAACTTGCTTCGACGCTGCTCTCGGCGTTCATTCTCGGGCTGCTGGGCGGCGGCCATTGCCTGGGGATGTGTGGCGGCCTCATGGGAGCGCTGACACTGGCCATTCCCAAGGAACAGCGCAGCCGTCGATTCCGGCTGCTGCTGGCCTATAACTTTGGGCGCATTCTCAGTTACACGATTGCCGGCCTGGGTTCCGGGCTGGTCGGCTGGGCAGTCGCGCAAAGTCCGCTGGCAACGGGTATGCGGGTCATCGCCGCAGTGTTGCTGATCGTGATGGGGCTGTATCTGGCTGGCTGGTGGAGCGGGCTGACGCATATCGAGCGCCTGGGCCGAGGACTGTGGCGATACCTGCAACCGCTGGCCAGTCGCTTGCTGCCGGTGTCCAGCCTGCCCCGCGCCTTGTTGCTCGGCGCGCTGTGGGGCTGGCTGCCCTGCGGGCTGGTTTACAGCGCCCTGCTATGGGCCGCCAGCCAGGGCAATCCTCTCCATAGCGCCTTGCTGATGCTGGTCTTCGGGCTGGGCACCTGGCCCGTTCTGCTGGCCACCGGACTTGCCGCCGAGCGCACCACTGTCCTGCTGCGCAAACGAGGTGTTCGCATGGCCGGAGGGTTGCTGGTGATCGTGTTTGGCCTCTGGACCTTGCCGGGGCCGCATCAGCATTGGCTGATGGGGCACTGAGGCCGGGCAGCTCACACCGCTTGATCCACGTCAACGCCCGCCCTTGAGCGCCTGCGTATGCTCGCGACATCGCCAGCCTGACCGGGAAACGTGCGCATGCTTGACGCCATTCGTTGGGATTCAGACCTGATCCATCGCTATGATGTGGCAGGACCGCGCTATACGTCCTATCCGACAGCAGTGCAACTTCACACACAAATAGGCGCATTTGAACTGCTGCATGCTCTGCGGGAAAGCCGCAAGGCGTTGCGCCCGCTGTCGCTCTATGTGCATCTGCCCTTCTGCGCGAACATTTGTTACTACTGTGCCTGCAATAAGGTCATCACCAAGGACCGCGGACGCGCCCAGGCTTACCTGCAGCGGCTCGAACACGAAATACAGATGCTCGCCTGCCACCTGGCACCCGGTCAGGTAGTGGAGCAACTGCACCTGGGCGGCGGCACGCCGACCTTCCTGAGTCATGCTGAACTGCGTCGGTTGATGGCGCAGCTGCGCGCGCATTTCAATTTTCTGGAAGATGACTCCGGCGACTATGGCATCGAGATTGACCCTCGCGAAGCGGACTGGTCGACCATGGGCCTGCTGCGCGAGCTGGGTTTCAACCGGGTCAGCCTTGGCGTGCAGGACCTGGACCCGACCGTGCAACGGGCGATCAACCGCATGCAAAGCCTGGAGGAAACCCGCGCCATCGTCGAAGCCGCCCGCACGCTGCAGTTTCGTTCTGTGAATATCGACCTGATCTACGGACTTCCCAGACAAACCGCGCAAGCCTTCAGCCGCACAGTGGATGAAATCATCGAATTACAGCCCGACCGGTTATCTGTGTTCAACTACGCCCACCTGCCGGAACGCTTCATGCCGCAGCGGCGCATCGACACGGCCGAACTGCCGGATGCCCGGAGCAAACTGCTCATGCTCGAGCGCACCGTCGAGCAGCTGGGCAACGCCGGTTATCGCTACATCGGCATGGACCATTTCGCCCTGCCCGACGATGAGCTGGCTATCGCCCAGGAAGACCTGACCCTGCAACGCAATTTTCAGGGCTACACCACGCATGGTCACTGTGATCTGATCGGGCTGGGCGTCTCGGCCATCAGCCAGATCGGCGAGCTGTACAGTCAGAACAGCAGCGACCTGAGCGACTATCAAAGGCTGCTGGACAGCGACCAGCCAGCAACCAGACGAGGGCTGATGTGCAGCGATGACGACCGGATAAGACGCGCAGTCATTCAGCAGTTGATCTGCCACTTCATGCTGGATTTCGCCGAGATTGAAAAAGCATTCTCCATCGATTTCAGAGACTATTTCAGCGACGCATGGCCACAACTGCTTGGCATGGCGGAGGACGGGCTGATTGCGTTGAGCGCCGCGGGAATTGAAGTGAAACCGTCAGGCCGGTTGCTGGTGCGTGCTGTGTGCATGGTCTTCGATGCGTACCTGACCCGGCAGAACAGGCAGCAGTTCTCCCGGGTGATATGAGCAGCGGCCTGGTTCTACATTTTGGCCAGAACCAGCATGCCCGCCTTGGTCTTGTCGGCGTCGCTGGAGTTCAGGCTGTTCATCAGCGACGACAAATCGGCCGTGGAATTGCTCACCTGCGCCTGCAATGTGGTGAGCACGGTCTGTAGCGCCGCGGCCTTGGTGCGGCGCTCCTCGGGACTCAGACTCGGGTCCTTCAGAGCCTTCTGGATCTGCTCCATGGTTTCCGCGATCCTGCGTTGAAGCTCGCGAATAGCCTTGAGGATCTTCTGCACGGAAGCCGGCAGGCCGCTCTGCTCGATATCGGCATTTCTGGAAGACGACGCAGCGGCAGCCTTGCCTGCTGACGACAGATTGACTTCAACACCCTTTGCCTCACCGGCAGGCGTCTCGACGCTGCTTTCGCTGGCCTGGCTGCTGTACGTAATCTGCGAGGTCGCAGTACGTATCGTAATACTGTTGATCAACGGAAGTGTCGTTGACATGCCAAGGCATCCTTGTTCATCCGAGGGAATACAGGCTTATCGGCAGCCGCTCTGGAACCTTGATGGTACAGAAGGCTTTGTAGGCTGGCCCCGACAAGCAAGGGTGAGGTACCCTTACGGCTTATGTGTGTTTTCCCACAAGGAATTAAGTGATGTCCGAGCCAGTAAAGTTGCGCGCTCAAAACCAGGCTCACTGCAAGGATTGCAGTCTCGCTCCACTCTGCCTGCCCCTCTCGTTGAACACGGAAGATATGGACTGCCTTGACCAGATCGTCAAACGGGGCCGTCCGCTGAAAAAAGGCGAGTTTCTATTCCGTCAGGGAGATACCTTCGAGTCGGTCTATGCAGTACGCTCCGGCGCGCTGAAAACCTTCAACATCAGTGACAACGGCGAAGAACAACTCACCGGCTTTCATCTGCCCAGCGAACTGGTCGGAATGTCAGGCATGGACGCCCAGGCTTACCCGGTCTCGGCGCAGGCACTGGAAACCACTTCAGTGTGCGAAATACCATTTGAACGCCTGGATGAACTGTCGGTGCAGTTGCCGCAACTGCGTCGCCAGTTGATGCGCGTCATGAGCCGCGAGATTCGCGAAGATCAGCAAATGATGCTGTTGCTGTCGAAGAAGACCGCCGATGAGCGTATTGCCACGTTTCTGATCAATCTGTCTGCGCGCTTTCGGGCCAGAGGTTTCTCGGCCAATAAGTTTCGTCTGAGCATGTCGCGCAACGAAATCGGTAATCACCTGGGCCTGGCCGTCGAGACGGTGTCGCGGGTATTCACCCGGTTCCAGCAAAACCAGTTGATTGCTGCAGAAGGCAAAGAGATTCATATCCTCGCCCCGATCGAGCTGTGCGCGCTGGCGGGCGGCGCAATGCAAAGCTGATACGTGCGATCTGTGGCGGGTCGGCTTAAACTATTGGCCAAACCTGCCATGGATCCCCCTGATGACTTTCGATCAATCGAACTTCAAGTCCCTGATACGCCCGGTCATAGACTTTCCCAAGCCGGGCGTGGTCTTTCGCGACATCACTCCCCTCTTTCAGTCGCCCAAGGCTACCCGTCAGGTAATCGACAGCTTCGTGCAACGCTATATAGAAGCCGATTTCAGCCATATCGGCGTCATGGACGCGCGTGGTTTTCTGATTGGTTCGGTGGTGGCGTATCAACTGAACAAGCCGCTGGTGCTGTTTCGCAAACAAGGCAAATTGCCTGCCGACGTACTCTCCGAGGCCTATCAAACAGAATACGGCGAAGCGTATCTGGAAGTGCATGCCGACAGTCTGTGCGAAGGTGACTCAGTCATCATGTTCGATGACCTGATCGCGACGGGAGGCACGCTGATCGCCGCCGCCAACCTCATCCGCCGCATGGGCGCCGAGGTACATGAAGCCGCTGCGATCATCGACCTGCCGGAACTGGGTGGCTCCAAGCGTCTTAACGACCTGAAGATCCCGACGTTCTGTCTGACCGAGTTTGCGCTGGACGAGCAGTAAGACAGGCGCTGACCGTGGCTCCGCTTTGCACGGCGGTTCTGCGATGTCAGATGGATTGGGGTTCGACTCAGGTCACCTTTTCGCCCCTCGGCGAGTTACTTTGATGAGGCCAAAGTAACCAAAGCCTTTCGCTCCTGTTTCCGGCCC
>NZ_LJQT01000174.1:0-1152 GCF_001400515.1 Pseudomonas meliae
AGAATAAATCAGCGGCTCCTTAATACGAGCCCAAGGGATTCTTCAGTCTTAGATAATCTGAGCCAAAAAGCGCGCTGATTGCGACCCGTTACAAGTAGCTATTACGCGCGTATCCCCCCCCTGATACTCCCGCACTTTCTAACCATCCCACTGCATCGCTACGCAGTCGGCTATCAGCTGTCTGGCGTTTGGCTGTGCCTGGCCTTACCTATATGAGGTGTACCGTGCTGCTACCTTTTGAGCTGGACCCTGAAATCATTCAACACATCATCCATAGTCAGGCCGGATCGATCGGCAAGGCCATCATCGAGCTGGTGATGAACTCTGTAGACGCCGATGCCACCGCATTGCGCCTGACCATGACCAAAGAGGGTTTTCACTGCGCTGATGACGGTCGCGGATTTGCCAGCCGCAATGACGTGTTGCGTTACTTCGGACGCTTTGGCACACCGCACCAGGAAGGTGATGCCACTTATGGCCGGTTCCGGCTAGGCCGGGGCCAGATCATGGCGCACGCCAAAACACGTTGGGCTTCCAACGATTGGCAGATGACCGTTGATACCCGCTCGATGGGCTATAACTACGAGCTGGACGATCTTGAACACGGCGCACCGGGTTGCTCCATCGAGGGCATCTGGTACGAACCGCTCAACGATTTGGAGTTGATGTCTGCCGTCCAGGAGATTCGTGACCTGGTGCGTTATACCCGCATCAGCGTTGAACTCAATGGCCGCATCATTACCCGCGATCCTGCAACGGAAAAGTGGGACTTTGAAGACGAATACGCCTATTACCGGGCCAAGGAAGAAGGCGCGGTTTCGATCTACAACCAGGGCGTGCTGGTCCGTCACGATTCCTCGCACCTCTGGGGGGCTGGAGGCCTGATCGTGACCAAGCAGGCGATTGCCCTCAACGTCTCCCGTAGCGAGATACTGCGCAAGACCTGCCCGGTCTGGAAAGCCATCGCCAAGGTGTTCGGCCCGTTGGCTGATAAGGTCTCGGGGGAATTGGGTGGACGCCGCAAGACAGAAGCACGTCGAGCGCGATCAGCACTGTCGTTGCTCAGCGGTGCAGCTGATGTAGGCAAAATATTTTGTCATGAAGAAGTCATCACGGTACTGCCAGGCAAACGGCATACTGAACCGCCCCGGG
>NZ_LJQT01000027.1:0-12575 GCF_001400515.1 Pseudomonas meliae
AAACCCGGGGCGGTTCAATCTTTGACTACTTTCTTGAGAAGGAAAGAAATCAGAGCAAAACCGGTAGCTGATCGAGCCATGACCACAAGAAGCGCAATACGGTATCAGCCATGATCAATACAACGTATCCGCAATGCGTCCCGGCAAAGCCTTGTCATAGGCGTCACCGTCGATCTGCTCGGCCGAAACCGCTTTTAGTATTTGCCCGGCAGTCGGCAGCGTGCTGCGTTCGATGTGCCGGGTTGCATCCCATAAACCGGACCTGATGGTTGCCCTGCTGCATTGGAAGTACACGCTGGTCACGGAGATGCGCAGCACCGACCTGGGCAGTTGGCCGTTCACCTCGAAACGCGACAACAGTTCGGGCTGAACCGATATCTGCGCTGTTCCGTTGACCCGCAAGGTCTCACCTACTCCTGGTATGAGGAACAGCAACGCGACGCGTGGGTCGCTGATGATATTGCGCAGGGTGTCGATGCGGTTGTTGCCGCGCCGGTCAGGCAGATAAAGCGTCTTGCTGTCCTCGATATGCACGAAGCCCGCCTGATCGCCACGCGGGGACGCATCAAGGCCATCAGATCCGGCAGAGGCCAGCACAACAAAGGGTGCCGACTCGATGAAGGGCCGGTAAACCGCGTGAATATGGTCAACTTCCTTGATCATGGAAGGAGGAGCAATCGGGCCATAGAGCGCTTCCAGCGTCTCGATTGTGGTCACGAGCGCGCTGTTTTCCGGGTTATCCATTGATGTGGCCTCTGCTGGGCATGCTGTCTGTGTGTGCTGTCAACTTCGACATGTGCAGCATAGGCAAAAATGCCGGGACCAGACCAGCCTCAGAGATTCGTAACAACGCATTACGTCAGAGCGGGCAAACGATAATCCCTCTTATTCAAACCGCACGAGGCTGATAAGCTTGCACGCCCCGATTTTCGCCTCGTTGCAGGATGTGTATGAGTACGCGGCTCCGTCTATCCCTCGCCTTGCTTACGACTCTGGCCGTAAGTGCATGCGATGACGCCCCGCGTTTCACTCATGCCGAGCCGGGAGAAGCCTTGTCCGGAGGCAGTGCGACGGTCAGGAAGAGCGATCACAGTGCCTTTTCCATGCCCTCGGCCAACTTGTCGCCCGTGCGGCGGCTGGACTTCAGTGTCGGCAACAGTTTTTTCCGCAGTCCGTGGGTGATTGCGCCATCGACCACGACCGCTCGCGACGGGCTTGGGCCGTTGTTCAACACCAACGCTTGCCAGAACTGCCACATCAAGGACGGTCGTGGTCATCCGCCAGAAACTGGCGACAGCAACGCCGTGTCGATGCTGGTCAGGCTGTCGATTCCTGATGACCCGGCCTACGCCGATCTTGTGCAGCGCAATGGCGTGCTGCCTGAGCCGACTTACGGTGGGCAGTTGCAGGACATGTCGAACCCCGGCGTGGCCCCCGAGGGCAAGGTGCGGGTCGAGTACGATGCGCTGGCGGTCGAGTTTCGCGATGGCACCTCAGTCGAGCTGCGCCAGCCGACCCTCCGAATCACCCAGTTGGGTTACGGACCGATGCACCCCGATACCCACATCTCGGCGCGCATAGCCCCGCCGATGATCGGGCTGGGGTTGCTTGAGGCGATTGCCGATGAAGCAATTCTTGCCAATGCCGACCCGGATGACAAGAACGCCGATGGCATATCGGGACGCCCAAACTGGGTCTGGGACGATGCACAGCAAAAAGTCGTCATGGGCCGATTCGGCTGGAAAGCCGGGCAACCCAACCTGAATCAGCAGAACGTGCACGCTTTTTCCGGCGACATGGGGCTGACTACCAGCCTGCGCCGCTTTGATGACTGCACGCCAGCCCAGACCGACTGCCTGGCAGCGCCCAACGGCAATGGCCCGAACGGCGAGCCGGAGGTCAGCGACAACATCCTGCGTCTGGTGGAGTTCTACACACGCAACCTGGGGGTTCCGGCACGCCGCAAGGTCGATGACCCTCAGGTGCTGGCGGGCAAGAATCTGTTTTTTCAGGCGGGTTGCCAGCAATGCCACACGCCCTCGTTCAAGACTCGTAGCGACGCCGTCGAACCTGAGCTGGCCAATCAGGATATTCGCCCTTACAGCGATTTGCTGCTGCACGACATGGGCGAAGGGCTGGCCGATAACCGTACCGAGTTCCAGGCCACTGGCCGCGAGTGGCGCACGCCCCCACTGTGGGGGCTGGGCCTGACCGGAACGGTGAGCGGGCACACCCAACTGTTGCACGATGGTCGCGCCCGCAATGTACTTGAGGCGATACTGTGGCATGGCGGCGAAGCCCAGGCAGCGCAGCGGCAGGTTCTTGCATTTGACGCGCAACAGCGTGAAGCGCTGTTGGCGTTTCTGAATTCGTTATGATTGCTCCCATTCCAGAATCGTCTCGTTCAACATTATTTTTTCAAAATCATCTTTCGAAAATAAAATAAGGAGCCGGACATGTTCCGACCCAAGTTGTTGCTGACCAGCCTTGCGGCGCTTGCATTGGGTGCCTGCTCGCCATCCGACCCTCAGGCGGTCACGTCCGCAGCCATTGCCAAACAGGTAATCCTGCCGACCTACAGCCGTTGGGTCGATGCTGATCGTCAGTTGGCAGCCAGCGCACTGGCGTTCTGTCAGGGCAAGACTGATCTGGCCACAGCACGCGCCGACTTTCTCAAGGCGCAGAAGACCTGGGCCGAGCTGCAACCGCTGCTGATCGGCCCTCTGGCCGAGGGCAATCGCGCCTGGCAAATACAGTTCTGGCCAGACAAGAAGAACCTGGTTGGCCGGCAGGTCGAGCAACTGGTGACGGCACAGCCGCAGATCACTGCTCAGGAGCTGTCCAAGGCCAGCGTCGTGGTGCAAGGTTTGTCCGCTTACGAATACATTCTGTTCGACGCGGAAATCGACATGGCCAATACCGAACAGAAAGCCCGCTACTGCCCGCTGCTGATGGCAATCGGCGAGCGTCAAAAGCAGCTTGCCGAGGAAATCCTCAGCAGCTGGAACAGTACCGACGGCATGCTTGCGCAACTGAGCAAATTCCCCAACCAGCGCTACGCAGATTCTCATGAAGCCATCGCCGAACTGCTGCGGGTTCAGGTCACGGCCCTCGACAGTCTGAAGAAGAAACTGGGCACGCCACTGGGTCGCCAGAGCAAGGGCCAGCCGCAACCCTTCCAGGCAGATGCATGGCGCAGCAAATCGTCGCTCAGCAGCCTGGAAGCCAGCCTGATCAGCGCCGAAACGGTCTGGACCGGTGTCGACAACAAGGGCCTGCGCAGCTTGCTGCCCGCCGAGCAGAAACCGCTGGCTGACAAAATCGATGCGGCCTACGCTACCAGCCGCAAATTACTGTCGGAACTCAAGCCGCCGCTCGCCGACCTGCTGGCCACCGAAACAGGACGTCAGCAACTCAATGCGTTCTACGACAGCCTCAATGCGGTGCACCGCCTGCACGAAGGCGAGCTGGCCAAGGCATTGGGCATACAGTTGGGCTTCAACGCCAACGACGGCGATTGATCAAGAGGTACACGTGATGTTGCGACGTCAGGCCATGGCCCTCGGCAGTCTCTTGCTCAGCGCTTTCACGCTGGGCGGCTGGACGCTGTTCAGGCAAAAAGACGCACCCCCTCTGCTGCTCTCCGCTCGCGACGATGGCGAAGGCAAACACTACGCGGTGGGTTTCCATCTCGACGGAACGCAGGTATTTGCCACCCAGGTGGGCCAGCGCTGCCACGACATCATCAATCATCCCGACCTGCCGATTGCAGTGTTCATCGCACGTCGTCCAGGTACTGAAAGCTATCTGATCGATTTGCGCGATGGCCGCTTGCTGCAAACCATCGCTTCGCAGCCGAATCGACACTTCTATGGTCATGCGGTGATTCACCGCGACGGCGAATGGCTATATGCGACGGAAAACGACACCCTTGACCCAGGCCGAGGGCTACTGGGCGTCTATCGATTCGTTGATCAGCGACTGGTGCACTCGGCTGAAATTCCTACGCACGGTATCGGTCCGCATCAGGTTTCGTGGATGCCGGATGGCGAAACGCTGGTAGTCGCGAACGGCGGTATTCGCACCGAAGCGGAAAGCCGGGTAGAGATGAACCTGAATGCCATGCAGCCCAGCCTGGTGATCATGCAGCGTGACGGTACATTGCTGAGCAAGGAGACTCTTTCCCAGCAGATGAACAGCGTGCGTCACATGGGCATCGCCAGCGACGGCACCATCGTGGCAGGCCAGCAGTTCATGGGCGACAGCCACGAAGTAGCCGAGTTGCTGGCAATCAAACGGCCGGGGCAGCCCTTTCAGGCCTTTCCGGTGGCAGAAGAACAACTGCGGGCGATGGCTCATTACACTGCAAGCGTTGCAGTGCACAGTGATCTGCGCCTGGTAGCCCTGACAGCGCCGCGTGGCAACCGGTTCTTTATCTGGGATCTGGACAGCGGTGCATTGAAGCTGGATGCGCCGCTACCAGACTGCGCAGGCGTGGGTGCGGTAGCCGATGGGTTTGTCGTGACTTCGGGCCAAGGGCGTTGCCGCTTCTATGATTGTCGCAAAGCGCAACTGCTGGCCAAACCGCTGGACCTGCCAGCAGGGCTGTGGGACAACCACCTTCATCTGGCTCAAGCAGGATAGTCAGAAGTCAGGCAGCAAAGCGCCTCAGTTCCTGACCCCAGCCCCTTGCGCCAGGCTGTACATGAACAGCAACAGGTCATGATCAGGCTGCACGCTCACCAGACTCTTGGCCACACGCGGCAACGGGCAATATCCCTCGCCGTGCTGTGTCGTGAGTATCTGGGTAGACGGTTGTTCAAGCGCTGCCACTGCGACGGTGGCAATTGCCAATGCACCGAAGATAAACAGACCTCTTGCCATTTCTAGCTTCATGACTCTAAACCTTTGATAGAGCTGCCAAACGCTGCCTGATAAAAGTAGATCAACTTTTGCCAGTCTGCAGCGCTGAATGACGAATGGCGTCGCAGCTGTTTCATATCATGCTGGGCCGCCCCTTGCGCTGTCAGGCGGCGCCGGCCTTTTTCGAGGTCCAGCAAGGCAACCTCGACTTTGGCATCCGGCCCCTCACCGGTCACACGTACAAATATGTGCTTGATATACAGGCAGCTATGCTGCCAGCGGCCAAGGTGCATGCGGGCCAGGGTGGCCGCCACTTCCTTGAGCACGAGCTCATAGAACAGCTCGCCATGCCGCTCGCGTCCTCCGCCAGCCTGCCACTTTTCTATCTCTTCGAAACCTTCCAGCGCAACCGTGACCAGCAATGCCCGCCAGGCATTGTCCTCGCCACGCTCGGCACCACAAAACACCACTTCCGGCACGACTACGCCAAGCTTGCGCAGACCTTCAAGCGCTTCACGCTCACGCAATACCGTCGGTCGCCCCAAAGGGTGCAGCAAACTGCGGTATATATGCCCTGTCTGACGCTTGGCATAAAGCGTTTGCCCGTTGTCCATCGTGAGCCGCTGTACACCACTTTCTCCACCTCGACGGGAATTGGGTTCTTCAACCCATTCGCCGTGCTGACTCCAGAAATGGTTGAACTCATCCTGCACCGAGTTCACAACTGGCTCTTTCAAGGACTGCAAACCCATCTGTTTACCTTTTACGTAAGACGTAGACACGCCACATGGCGTACATCGGCAGAAAATCCATCCGGTTCTGGATACGAAATCCTGCCTGTTCAAATTCGGATTCTGCGGTAGCAACCGGTAACACAAAACGATTCTGGTAACTTTCCTGCCCGTTTTTCTGCAGGCGCTGTTTCTCAAGGCGTGCACGCTTCCATGCTTTGAAATTGCCATCGACCCACAATGAGACAATCACACTGTCACGGGTTACGCGCTGGAACTCACGCAATAGAGCCATCCGGTCGCTTGATTGGCCTACATGGTGCAGCAGGCGCATGCAGAAGATGCTGTCTACTGCGTTATCAGGCAGGTCGATGTCAAAGGCAGATGTCTGCAAAGGTTGTACCCTTTTTACAACTTCTGCCGGCTGTGATGCACAAGCGGTACTGAGCATATCTGCGGAGTTGTCAGCACCGATGATCGAGCGGTTCGGTTTCTCGGCCAACAATGGCCAGAAACGCCCCGCACCGCAAGGCAGATCCAGCACCAGACCAGGGTCACCGGCTAGGTGAAGCGCTTTTCTCGCCAGTTGTTCATCGCGATGATGCGACAACTTGCGCCAAAGACCGTCCTGATGCTTTTCAAGGTACTGACGAGCATGCGACTTGTCGTACTTGCGGGAAAACTCGAGTTCTATACGGTCGCTCATGGGAGCCGCTCCTGACGTTGATGCGGGCCAAACTAAAGGCACCGCTGTCACTGTCAGGTCATCTGAATGTGAAAATATTGTTACCTTTGTGCTTCAGATGTTTCGAGATTTTACAGAGAGTTAAACGCCATGTGTGACTTATCGACGAAGTGCGGTCGATTTACCGCCACACACTGAGGTGGATTTGCTCAAAATGAACGTCAGGTTTTGTTCAGGTTCAGTGTCACTTCGAACCGGCAACCGTGCGGCTCCATGGGCGTGAGATCGACGCTCCATCCCTGGTTGGCGCAGATGCGCTGCACCAGTGACAAACCAAGGCCCAGGCCTTCCCCGCGCTGCTCATTGCCACGCACAAATGGCTCGAACATGGCCTCGCGTTTTTCCTCTGGAATACCGACGCCACTGTCTTCCACGGTGAAACTTTCGGCGTGCAGGGTCAGCGCAATGAATCCGTAATCGGTGTAGTGCAGCGCGTTGCGCAGCAAGTTGCCCATCACGGCATGGAGGAAGGTCGCGTTGTAACGAATTTCGGACAGCTGGTCATCGGCAGGTGGCGTGTAGGTCAGTTGCAGCCCCTTGCCTTCTATCGGATCACGCCATTGAGAGATCAACTGCTCGGCCACTCCGACCAGCGTGGCCTTGGGCGTCATGGCCGGGTCTTCACGCTGGGTGCGGGCGAGCATGAGGAACGTTTGCACCAGATCACGCATCTCTTCGCAGGCGCGGCCAATGCGCTCGACCTGACGACGCGNNGAGCGCAGGGTTTTCCAGCAGCAGCTCGCAGGAGCTGGCCAGTACCATCAATGGGGTGCGCAGCTCGTGACTCACGTCACTGGTGAACATGCGCTCACGAATCAACGCTTGCCTCAGACGCCCCAGCGTTGCATCGAACGCCACCGCCAGCTCGCCGACCTCATCAGCGGCGTAGTCAGGTGCCAGTGGCGGTGCCAGCCCAAGCAACTGGTCACGGTGACGAACCTGTCTGGCCAGACGCACTACCGGTGCCATCACTCGACGGGCCAATACCCAGCCGAGAAATACCGCCAGCGCCAACGCCAGAACAAAACCGACCAGCACGACCGCGAACAGGACCCGCTCACGTTCTTCAAAATCGCTCTGGTCCTGAAGCAGGGCGTAATGCCGACCGTCTACCACCTCGATCATGGCGTGGTACGACAGCGGCCCACGGAAGACCTCATGAAAACCGGGTTCAAGGTGCCGAAGGTCTTTGGGCAGATCGAAATCGCCCGGACCGTTGCTGAAATAGAACAACTGATCGGGCTTGGGCCGGTGGCTCCAGTCGCTGACACTGTCCATCAGCATCAGGCGATTAAGATCGCCGCCGAGACCGGCAGAAATCAGTTTTTCTTCGACCAGATGGACCGTGGAGATGATTCCGATGGCGAAAGACCCGGCGACCAGTGCGCTCATCAATGCAAAGGCAATGATGATCCGTTGGGCAAGACTCTGTTTAAACTCCATCCCGGCCCTCGGCCAAGCGATAGCCCACACCGTGCACGGTCTGCAACAGCGGTTTGCCGAACGGTTTGTCGATCACCTGACGCAACTGATGCACATGACTGCGCAGGCTGTCGCTGTCCGGGCAGTCGTCGCCCCACAGAGCCTCTTCCAGAATCTCGCGGCGCAATACATGCGGGCTTTTCTGCATCAGGACGGCGAGCAGTTTGAGCCCGACCGGGTTGAGCTTGAGCATCCGGCCTTCACGCGTCACCTCAAGGGTGTCGAGGTCATAGACCAGATCGGCCACCTGCAAGGTACGCCGTCCGCCGCCCTGGGCACGGCGCAACACCGCTTCGATGCGCGCGGCCAGTTCGGACAGGGCGAACGGCTTGAGCAGGTAGTCATCAGCGCCAGAGCGGAAGCCTTGCAGACGGTCGTCCAGTTGATCGCGTGCGGTCAGCATGATGACCGGGGTATCACGACGGGCATCTTCGCGCAGACGCTTGCACAGCGTGTAGCCGTCGATGCCCGGCAGCATGATGTCGAGGACAATCAGGTCATAATGCTCGGTGACTGCCAGGTGCAGTCCTGAGAGGCCATCCTGAGCGCAGTCGACGGTATAGCCTTTCATGCCCAGGTAATCGGCCATGTTCGCCAGGATGTCGCGGTTGTCTTCAACCAGAAGAATTCGCATAACGCACTCTCATATGCAGTTTGGGCTGGCGCAGCTTAAGACGAAGTGAGCTTCAGGGCCAGCGCCGATATGGTATGACGATTTTTTCACCTATGATTTACAAAGCACATGACACACTTTGAGACAAACCGTCGCACACAATGAACGCGGCATGCCTTTCACCGATCTGGATTCGATATGTCGAAAACCGTCGCCCCACCCTACTCTCGCCCAATCAATCCGTGGATTTATCTGGGTATCCCCGCTGTTGTCGCGCTGATCCTCGTACTCCTTGAGCTGACTTCGCTGGACATGGGCATCGCCAGGCTTGCCTTCGATCCCGTCAGTGGGCAATTCATTGGCAGGCACAGCTATTTTCTGGAAGACGTCCTTCACGACCGCGCCAAACAACTGGTGATGGTTTTCGGCGTACTGGCCATGATCGGCTTTGCTGCGTCGTTCAAGGTAGAACGTCTGATCCCCTGGCGCAGAGAACTGGGTTGTCTGGTGCTGTCCATGGCGCTTTCAACCGCCTTCGTGACACCAGTAAAAGTGGTGACCTCTGTGCAATGCCCCTGGAGCCTGACCGAGTTCGGCGGCCAGGAAACCTACAGCGAATTGTTGAGCCCGCGCCCTGCCACCGACAAGCCAGGGCGTTGCTGGCCAGGTGGTCATGCAGCCACCGGTTTTACCCTGTTCGCCCTGTTCTTCGCCTTGCGCGACCGCCGCCCGAGAATGGCGAAAATGGGGCTGGCCCTGGCCTTCGGTTTGGGAACAGTGTTCTCTATCGGCCGAATGCTGCAAGGCGCGCACTTCTTTTCCCATAACATCTGGACTGCAGTGTTTTGCTGGTTGATCTGTCTGGGGGTTTACTACTTTGTACTTTACCGCCCCGAACCCAAGGGCCTCGATAACAGCAAAGTACAACCGACGCACTGATTGATCCGGAACAGCAAGACAAAAAACCCCCGCACAAGGCGGGGTTCTTTATGGGTGTGGCTTTTCGGGGTAAAGCCGGCTTACATCATGCCGCCCATACCACCCATGCCGCCCATGTCCGGCATGCCGCCGCCTGCTGGCTTGTCTTCAGGCACGTCAGCGATCATCGCTTCGGTGGTGATCATCAAGCTGGCGATGGAGGACGCCGCCTGCAGAGCAGAGCGAGTCACTTTGGCCGGGTCCAGGATACCCATTTCAATCATGTCGCCGTATTCGCCGGAAGCAGCGTTGTAACCGAAGTTACCCGAACCCTGCTTGACCTTGTCGACAACAACGCTTGGCTCGTCACCGGAGTTGGCAACGATCTGGCGCAGAGGTGCTTCAACGGCGCGACGCAGCAGAGCAATACCGACGTCCTGATCAGCGTTGTCGCCTTTCAGACCTTCGATAGCTTGCAGGGAGCGAACCAGTGCTACGCCACCGCCAGGTACCACGCCTTCTTCGACGGCTGCGCGGGTTGCGTGCAGGGCGTCTTCAACGCGGGCTTTCTTCTCTTTCATTTCAACTTCGGAACCGGCACCGACCTTGATCACTGCAACGCCGCCAGACAGCTTGGCCAGACGCTCTTGCAGTTTTTCCTTGTCGTAGTCCGAGCTGGTGTCGCCGATTTGCTGACGGATCTGGGAGATACGCGAGTTGATATCGGTTTTGACGCCAGCACCATCGATGATGGTGGTGTTTTCTTTGTTCAGGATGACGCGCTTGGCATTACCCAGGTGTTCCAGGGTAGTGGTTTCCAGGCTCAGGCCGATCTCTTCGGAGATAACGGTACCGCCGGTCAGAACAGCGATGTCCTGCAGCATGGCCTTGCGACGATCGCCGAAACCTGGAGCCTTGACAGCTGCAACTTTCACGATACCGCGCATGTTGTTGACAACCAGAGTTGCCAGCGCTTCGCCTTCAACGTCTTCAGCGACGATCAGCAGAGGACGGCCAGCCTTGGCGACTGCTTCCAGAACCGGCAGCATTTCGCGAATGTTGGAGATCTTCTTGTCGACCAGCAACAGCAGCGGGCTGTCCAGCTCGGCAACCATGGTGTCTGGCTTGTTGATGAAGTACGGAGACAGGTAACCGCGGTCAAACTGCATGCCTTCTACAACAGACAGCTCGTTTTCCAGGCCCGAACCTTCTTCAACGGTGATAACGCCGTCTTTGGTCACTTTTTCCATGGCTTCGGCAATGATGTCGCCGATGGAGTGATCAGAGTTGGCCGAAATGGTGCCGACCTGAGCAATTGCCTTGGTGTCGGTGCAAGGCTTGGACAGCTTCTTCAGCTCTGCAACGATGGCGATGGTCGCCTTGTCGATGCCGCGCTTGAGGTCCATCGGGTTCATGCCGGCAGCGACAGCCTTCAGGCCTTCGTTGACGATGGCCTGAGCCAGAACGGTAGCGGTAGTAGTACCGTCACCGGCGTCATCGTTGGCACGGGAGGCAACGTCTTTGACCAGCTGCGCGCCCATGTTTTCGAAACGGTCTTTAAGCTCGATTTCCTTGGCAACCGACACACCGTCTTTGGTGATCAGCGGAGCGCCAAAGCTTTTCTCGATGATAACGTTACGGCCTTTAGGGCCCAGGGTCGCTTTAACTGCGTCAGCCAGGACGTTTACACCGGCGAGCATTTTTTTGCGGCCAGAATCGCCGAATTTAACTTCTTTAGCAGCCATGATCATTATTCCTTGAATACTTTGTAGTAACGGAAATCAGCGGGAGCACTCAGCCTTCGACGACAGCAAGAATCTCGTTCTCGCTCATCACCAGCAGGTCTTCGCCGTCTACTTTCACTGTGTTGCTGCCGGAATAAGGGCCGAACACAACCTTGTCACCCACTTTCACAGCCAGCGCACGCACTTCACCGTTGTCCAGCACGCGGCCGGTACCCACAGCAACGATCTCGCCACGGTTAGGCTTTTCAGCAGCCGAACCTGGCAGAACGATACCGCCGGCAGTTTTCGTTTCTTCTTCACTGCGACGGATTACGACGCGGTCATGCAGAGGACGAAGCTTCATTGTCGATCTCCTGATTATGTTTGTTTGATCGTCCGGTGAGTGCACCGGCCGGTTTAAATCCGGACTTGCCGGTTACGGTTCGACGCGCGAACCGCAGAATACGGTCTGGCCTTCATGCCAGAAACCTTGCGGTGACCCATACATAAGGGCGAGCAAAGTGATTACAAGTCTTGGGCAAAAAAATTTTACAGCCCAATTGCCACCCCAAAACGAGCGCGGCACCCGAAGGTGCCANNCCCTGCCGGGGGGTGTAACGGCTACTTGTCGCGATGTTCGAACTCGCCTTCGATCACATCCGGCTCGCGGGTCGGCTGGTGAATGGCATTCGGGCGATGGCTGGCAGGTCCCTGATTGGCCTGAGTCTGCAGATCATCGGCGAAGGCGCGCTGACGCAT
The DNA here is from genome assembly GCF_001400515.1 of Pseudomonas meliae. Lineage (NCBI taxonomy): Bacteria > Pseudomonadati > Pseudomonadota > Gammaproteobacteria > Pseudomonadales > Pseudomonadaceae > Pseudomonas > Pseudomonas meliae. The sequence continues at coordinate 11,836 of NZ_LJQT01000027.1, forward strand.
AGCCTGATCCTCTGCACGGCGACGAACCTTGTTGATCAGCAGACGACGAGTAATCGGCAGCAGACAGATCACACCCAGAATGTCACTGATGAAGCCGGGCAACAGCAGTAGACCGCCACCGACAGCGACCATCAGGCCTTCGAGCATTTCCTGGGCAGGCAGCTCGCCACGCGCCAGACTTTCGCGCGCACGCAGCGCCGTTGCAAAACCGGCTACCCGCATGACGAACAAGCCCAGCATCGACGTCGCGACGACCAGCAGGAAGGTCCAGAGAAAGCCGATGGACATCCCGACACGAACCAGCAGAAACAGCTCAAGTACCGGGAATAATAAGAACAGCAGCAAAAAAACACGCATCAAATGAGTTCCTCAAGGGAAGAATGCCTTCCGAGTAGACCGTATGTGATGTCAGAAGGTCGTTAATTCAAGCTCCCTGCGCTTGGGTAACAGCTTAATTATGCGCATAAGTCAGCTGAACCTGGGCTTCACAAACGTGTATCGGTGTATTTCAGGGCTGGGTGGCAGAGGCGAGACGAACGGGCGAAAACAGCCTATAACGTGCTCTGGCTATGGCATAAGCACTCGCATCAAGCCAGTGATGCCATGGAAACGATCAACTGTGATTGGGCACGCACATGGAATTGAAAGACAAGCTGATAATTATCACCGGCGGATGCCAGGGGCTAGGCAGAGCCATGGCCGAATATCTGGCTGGCAAGGGCGCGAACAGGGCAGCCTGC
>NZ_LJQT01000337.1:0-1105 GCF_001400515.1 Pseudomonas meliae
CAGGCCTGAGCAAAGCTCTAGAAATGCTTCGCGAGGGCGACACTCTGGTTGTCTGGAAGCTGGATCGGCTTGGGCGTAGCGTCAAAAACCTAGTTGACCTAGTGGCTAGCCTGCATAAGCAGGGGGTCCAATTCAAGAGTCTCACCGATGCTATTGATACGGGCACGCCATCCGGTAGGTTCTTTTTCCACGTCATGGCTAGCTTGGCCGAGATGGAACGGGAGCTGACGGTCGAGCGTACACGTGCGGGTCTGCAAGTGGCCCGTCAGCTTGGTCGAACGGGCGGTCGCAAGCGGCAGATGACCGACAGCAAAATCGTCTCAGCCAAGAAACTGCTGGCCAACGGCGTACCACCGCGTGAGGTGGCCAAAAATCTTGGAGTTTCGGTGCCAACACTGTACCGCTGGATTCCAGCCTCATCGCATGTTTAATGAGCTAAACGTTTGAGAGGGCTCCATTGAATAATGCCTCACTTTTCTTACCAAGGCTGACACTCAACCGTCAGTTCGTCTATGACCTCATCGAGGCCGAAGTGCCTGCCTGCGCTCTGGGAGTGATTGAGGTGCATGAGCATCAGTTTGGCTTGCTAGCTATTCGACCGAGCGACAATTTCCCAGACGGAACGTCCAGCGAAGGCTTCGAGCTGGGGCATTCACTGTTGGGGACCGCCGATTATGAAGTGGTCCATTTTGCTTTCAATTTCCATGGCGTGGATACCTACAATGTCTTAGTCAACCCATGCAACCCTCTGATCAAAACCGTGGTAAGCAATATGATTCAGCGAGGCTACTACTTCATTCTGGTGATCCGACCTGACAATGGTGTGACCGTGTTCCGCGCCGGAGGCGACTCGGACGACTTGGCGGGACTGAAAGAAAATCTCCCACGAATCCTCACCTCAAGCACGACAGCTGCACAGTATGAGAACGCGGTGACGCGCTTTCAGAAGCGACCGTATCCCCCTGGGGTACTAGTTACTTGGGCTTGTCGGGACGATCCTGCGTATCTAGACATTTCAAACGACAGGCTCGATCTCAACCCCTCTTCACGGTGAGTGTCGCAAATCGCGGCTTCGCTCCCACTGGGCCTACAGACAGCGCGTCGA
>NZ_LJQT01000476.1:0-124 GCF_001400515.1 Pseudomonas meliae
GGCCGAAGGCCGTGGGAGCGTCGCCCGGTCCGCTTCCACAAAAGCACCATTACTTGTGTTCATCAGTACCGGCGTCTACGCGGAGCATCGCACGGTAGTTAAAACCTTGTGGGAGCGAACTTGT
>NZ_LJQT01000476.1:155-32565 GCF_001400515.1 Pseudomonas meliae
CGGACAAGTCCGCTCCCACAAAAGCACGATTACTTGAGTTCTGCAGGACCGGGGTATAACGCTGGCGCGGAGCGTTGGCACGGAAATCAATAAACAACTACTTATCCGAATGCCCCTGCGCCATCGCCACCACCACTTTGCGTTTGCCGGTGAACGGTGCGCGGGAGTGGGCGGTGAGCATGTTGTCGAGCATCAGTACGTCGTTTTCCAGCCATGGGAAGCTGACGGTGCAGTCGTCGAGCACGCCACGAATTTCGTCCAGCAGGCTTTCTTCGAGGGGTGAGCCGTCGCCGTAGTAAACATTGCGCGGCAGGTCTTCTTCATCCACGACATCCAGGAGGGTTTCGCGCACTTCCGGTTGCAGGTTGGAGATGTGGAACAGGTGCGCCTGATTGAACCAGACGGTATCGCCGGTCACTGGATGACGGGACACGGCCTGGCAGATCTGTCGGGTGCGCAGTTCGCCGTCGTCTTTCCATTCGCACTCGATGTTGTGCGCCCGGCAGTAGGCTTCGACCACGGACTCATCTTCGGTATTGAATACCTGACTCCATTCCACATCGAGCCCGTTGCCGTAGTTACGCACGTACATCAGCTTCTTTTCGATGAAGCGATCACGAATACGCGCCGGAATGCGCCGGTAGATCTCACGGCTGTCGGCAATCGGCGTTTCGCCACCGGTCTGCGCCGCGATCATGCTGTAGAACCAGATCTTCATCGGCCAGTCCAGCGTGTAGGCCTGCTCGTTGTGCAACGGGATGCTCTGATGCGCCGGGTATTCGGTGGAGGTATACACACCCTTGGTCACGTTACTGCGCGGCGTGGAGCCAAACTCGTAGTTGAGCAGCGGATCGCCGAAACCGGCAGCGAACTCACGAAACGCTTCCGCACCGCCGACGTCGAAGCCGCGAAACAGAATGCCGCCCGCGCTGTACAGGTGCGCGGCCACCAGTGGCTTGAGTTCGCCCAGCGCTTCCATCAAGTCCAGACCGGGTTCGGGTGCCTGTACCAGCATGGGCAAGCTGCCAGCCCCTGCAAGCAGCGGCCGGATATCCAAACTCAACGCATGACTCATGATGTCTCTCCCTTGATGGCAAAAGCGCCCGAGCCCCTGCGGCCTGGCGCAACACCAATGTCTTGAACGTATTTCGCCACGAGAAAATTAGCCGTCCAAGCCCTTTTCCTGTGCCATACGGGGGATTCCGGTAGCTCTGAAACAATTTTTTTCATTTAAACGCAAAATATTCCTACAGGAATCTCATTCTCATTCGTCTTTAATTGAATGCGAGGCTTTATATCGCCCGCGCGTACAGACAGAAGGAGTCGCTTTGCGGCTGCTTTACATCGTGAATCGAGATTGTTTATCCATGTCGAAGAAGTCCCGTTCAAAAATCTGGTTTCTCGTCCACAGCTGGCTTGCCCTGCCCATCTGGTTTTTTGTGCTGATCGTCTGTGTGACCGGCACGCTGGCGGTCATCAGCAAGGAAATCATGTGGCTGGCCAACCCGGAGATGCGTGACAACCGCCCCTCCGACGACGCCCAACGCATGAGCTTCGAGCAGATTCGCGCAACCATCGAGCGCAACGAGCCGGACCTCATCGTCGGTACGATCATGCAGCCTGACGGCGATTACTTCGCCCTGAGCGTGTTCGTCACCTACCCGGACGGCCGCTCGGTGCCGGCTTACGTCAACCCTTACACCGGGGTGATTCAGGGCCTCACGCCGTCGTTCGACTTCCGCCGCTTCACCCGCGCGCTGCACGGTTGGTGGCTGGTGCCGTTCACCAATGGCTATTCGTGGGGCTGGTACCTGGTGTCGATTCTCGGCCTGCCCCTGCTCGCGTCGCTGGTGACCGGGCTGGTGGTCTACAAGAAATTCTGGCGCGGTTTTTTCAAGCCGGTACGCTTCAGCCAGGGCCCGAGAATTTTCTGGGGCGACCTGCATCGCCTCAGCGGCGTGTGGTCGATCTGGTTCATCGCGGTGATTTCCATCACCGGCACGTGGTTTCTGATTCAGGCGATTCTTGGCGATAACCAGATCAGTATCTCGAGCAAATCCCAGGTTGCCTCGATCATTCCACACAGCGCCGTGCCGCTGACTGCCGACGGCCGCCCGGCACCGACCATCAGTCTGGAAAAGGCCGTGGAAATCGCCAAGGAGCGAATTCCAGGTCTTGAAGCCAGCTTCATCACTCCGCCCTTCAATGCCTACAGCAACATGCAGGTTGGCGGGCGCAGCTGGTATCCGCTGATGTTTCAGACCGCCGAAATCAACCCGTACAGTGGCGAAATCGCAGCGTCACACCTGTTGTCGGACCGCAACAAGCTGGAGTTCGTCACCGAATCCATGCGCCCGCTGCACACCGGCGACTTCGGCGGTATCTGGATCAAGCTGATCTGGGCGTTCTTCGGCCTGCTGTTGAGCATGATGGTGCTCAGCGGGTTGCTGATCTGGAGCAAGCGCACCGCGCTGGCGACGCTCAATGCCCTCAAGCGTGAGTCCAGAACCAGCCCGGCCACCTTCACCCCGGCATCGACTCCGGACACCACCCGCTCGCCACTGGCGACCCGCACCCCGGAGAACAGCCTGTGAGCAAAGCCGCTGTTGCACAACCTGCATCGTCGCTGAGTCGTTTCTGGCACAGATGGCGTTTCCACATCAACGTGCTGCTGGTGCTGATTCCGCTGGGCTTCATGCCCAAGTACTTCTCCGACAACGCGCTGGATCGCGGCGATCAGGGCCTTGGCCAACGCGACGTCGGCGAGATTCAGGTCGGCCCGTGGAGCCTGCGTCTGGCCGAAGACCGTAACGAAGCCCCGCGCCTGTCCGGCCCGTCGGGCTACATGAAAAGCTTCAATGCCGCGCTGTGCAACGCCTGCATCGACCGGGTCAAGGCCACTTACCTGCGCATCGGCAAACCACGCAGCCTGCGCACCGCCGGGGTTATTTTCTTTGGCGGTGGCTACCGCATGAGTGCGTTCATGCAGATTCCCGAAAACACCAGCCCCGACTCAGACCTGTGGATCACCATGGAAGGCTGGGACGGCGCCGTGCATCAGACTTCCATTCCGCTGCAACAGGCTTCGCCCACCACCGTGGCGTGGCTGAAAAAACAAGGAGCCAAACCATGAGTGCCCGCCCTTCCCTGCGCTGGCTGACGGCCAGTGCCCTGTGCCTGCTTGGCTTGAGTGGCAACGCACTGGCGCACAACCCGATGTGCGAATGCAAACAGATCGACAACGAGCAGATTCGCTGCACCGGCGGTTTTTCCGACGGCAGTGGTGCGCCGGGCGTGACCCTCGACGTGATCGGCTATGACGAAACCATTCTGGTACCCGGCAAGCTGGGTGAGGATTCGACCGTGACCTTCAAGCGTCCGGCTTCCGAGTTCTATGTGCTGTTCGATGCCGGCCCCGGCCATGTGGTGGAAATCGATCAGGCGGACATCCCCAGCCCATGAGTGCGCCAACCCGACAAATCGTCCGCCCGGCCGGCGCCGGGCATGAAACCCTGTACGTCCTGCTGCTGTGCCTGCTGATCCTCGGTGTCGCGGCCGGAGTCGTCAGCCTGCACCGTGATACTCAGGAAACACACAGCCTTGCCAGCCATCAACTTGATGCGCGACGTGACCTGACCGCTGCCGAACAAGGCATCTACGCCGACCTGCGCGTGACCCTCGACGAAATTCGCCTGCTGGCAACCGAACAGCAAACCCCTGTTACCCCGCAACAACTGGGTGACGAGGGCTTTGCGCCGTTCGCCCAGGACGCCAGTTCGGTGAGCCGTGGCGGTCACATGTGGCAAATGGTCGAGCAGTCCTATCTGGGCCTGAGCCAGACGCCGAACGTGGCCGGCTCGTTTCTGATGCGCATCGATTCGGACAACCAGCCTGACATCTGGATCAACCGCAGCGCCTCGATCGCACCTGTCAGCGACCTCGGCGACAAAGCCCTGGTCGACGCGGGCTGGAAACAGGTCGTCGCGCAATTCGATGCTGGTGTAACCCGTCAGCACCCACACTGAAACTTCGCATTCCTTTGAAAGAAGACCGCTTGCCCATGCCTATTTCATTCAAACGCCGTCCCTTGCTGCGCGTCCTGTTGGCAGGGTTGTTTGCCGCCCTGCTGGCACCGTCCAGCTACGCCGCCGACCTAGCCAAGCGCCTGCGCATCGGCATCACGCTGCACCCGTATTACAGCTACGTGAGCAATATTGTCGGTGACAAGGCCGACGTCGTGCCGCTGATCCCGGCCGGTTTCAACCCGCATGCCTACGAACCGCGCGCCGAGGATATCAAGCGCATCGGTTCGCTGGACGTGATCGTGCTCAATGGCGTCGGCCACGACGATTTCGCCGACCGCATGATCGCCGCCAGCGAAACGCCGAACATCAAGACCATCGAAGCCAACGCCGACGTGCCGTTGCTGGCTGCCACCGGGGTTGCAGCACGCGGCGCAGGCAAGGTGGTCAACCCGCACACCTTTCTGTCGATCAGCGCGTCCATCGCCCAGGTCAACAACATCGCCCGCGAGCTGGGCAAGCTGGACCCGGACAACGCCAAAACCTACACCGCCAACGCCCGCGCCTATGGCAAGCGACTGCGGCAGATGCGCGCCGACGCCCTCGCCAAACTGACCAAGGCCCCCAACGCCGACCTGCGCGTGGCCACGGTACACGCCGCCTACGACTACCTGCTGCGTGAATTCGGCCTGGAAGTGACAGCAGTGGTGGAACCGGCAAATGGCATCGAGCCCAGCCCGAGCCAGTTGAAAAAGACCATCGACCAACTGCGCGAACTGGACGTGAAGGTGATCTTCTCGGAGATGGATTTCCCGTCCACTTACGTCGACACCATCCAGCGTGAATCCGGGGTCAAGCTGTACCCGCTGTCACACATTTCCTATGGCGAATACACCACCGACAAGTACGAGAAGGAAATGGCCGGCAACCTCGACACCGTGGTGCGGGCCATTCAGGATTCGGGCACATGACTGTCGCGCAGAACCTCGACATCGTCAGCCAGGGGCCAAGCATCGAGTTCAACCAGGTGAGCCTGACCCTGGGCCGCACAACGATTCTCGACCGCGTGCATTTCAACGTGCGCGCTGGCAGCGTACACGCGCTGGTCGGGCCGAACGGCGGCGGCAAAAGCTCGCTGATCAAGACCCTGCTCGGGCAGACACCGCATCAAGGCCAATTGAGCCTGCAATGGCCTGCCGCGCCGGGCCTGATTGGCTATGTGCCGCAGGCGCTGGAGTTCGATCGCGGCCTGCCGATGACCGTCGACGATTTCATGGCTGCCATGTGCCAACGACGCCCGGCGTTTATGGGCTTGTCGAAACACTACGCGGCAGCAATCGGCGATGCGCTGGAACGGGTCGGCATGCAGGACAAGCGCAAGCGGCGCATGGGCGCGTTGTCCGGTGGTGAGCGGCAGCGTGTGCTGCTGGCGCAGGGGCTGATTCCTGCGCCGCAATTGCTGGTGCTGGATGAGCCGATGTCGGCTCTGGATGAAGCAGGGATTCAAGTCTTCGAGCCCCTGCTCGGTGACTGGCACCGAAGCGGTATCACCGTGCTGTGGATCGAGCACGATCTGGATGCGGTGCGGCGTCTGGCGGATCAGGTGACCGGGCTCAATCGCCGCGTATTGTTCGACGAGCCTGCCGCCACGGCACTGACTCCGGAACGCCTGCTGACGTTGTTTTCTGCTCATCCGCGCACTGCCGATGCTGTTAACGGGAGCGTCGCGTGATGGATTACGAAACGTTTCGTCTGTTCATTCAGGGCCTCGCCTCATCCGGCTATCTGCCCGAAGCGCTGGCCTATGGCTTTGTGGTCAACGCCCTGCTTGCGGGCCTGTTGATCGGCCCGGTGCTGGGCGGTCTGGGCACGCTGGTAGTGGTCAAGCGCTTTGCGTTCTTCTCCGAAGCGGTGGGCCATGCGGCACTGACCGGCGTGGCCATCGGCATTCTGCTCGGCGAGCCGTACACCGGGCCTTATGGCGCGCTGTTCGGCTATTGCCTGCTGTTCGGTATCGTCCTCAACTACCTGCGCAACCGCACCGGACTGGCACCGGACACACTGATTGGCGTGTTCCTCTCGGTGTCCCTGGCGCTCGGCGCAAGCCTGCTGCTGGTGCTGGCCGGCAAGATCAACGTGCACATTCTGGAAAACGTGCTGTTCGGCTCGGTACTGACTGTCAACGGCAATGACCTGCTGGTGTTGCTGATCGTTGGTTCGCTGGTCATGGGCCTGAGCCTGCCGTTGTACAACCGCATCATGCTGGCCAGCTTCAATCCGCAACTGGCTGCGGTGCGCGGCGTGGCAGTGAAGGCGCTGGATTACCTGTTCGTGATTCTGGTCACACTGATCACCGTTGCCGCCGTGAAAGTCATCGGCGCGATTCTGGTCGGTGCGTTGCTGGTGATTCCAGCGGCGGCGGCACGCCTGTTGAGCCAGTCGCTGAAAGGCTTTTTCTGGATTTCAGTGGCCATCGAAACCGTCAGCACCTTGTGCGGCATTCTGCTGCCTATCGTCTTCGACCTGCCTGTGCCGTCCTGCGCGGCGATCATTCTGGTGGCTGGCGTTGCCTTTGCCCTGGCCGCCATCGCCCGCGGCACGCTGCCCGCCCTGAAAGGGAATATTGGATAAATGCCTACTTTACGTACATTGACCATGGCGCTGGCCATGACCGGCCTGTTCAGCAACAGCCTGTATGCCGCCGATGCCAAAGCCGACAGCGCTCAACCGGTACGGGTGCTGGCCAGCCTGCCGATTACCTACGGGCTGGGAGAAATTCTGCTCAAGGACAGCGGTGTCATGCTGGAACGCGCTGCCGCGGCCAACCTGCCCGGCTCGCGCCAGACTGCTTACTTTACAGGGCGCGGTGCCGACGCATTGCGCGGCTTGGCGAACAACGCCGACGCGGTAATCGGCTTGCGTTCGATCTGGGCCGATGACCCGCTTTACCCGAACGCACGCCGCAGTAATATTCGCATCGTCGAAATTGATGCAGCCCGCCCGGTGGACGGTGGTTTACCGGGGATTGCCGTGCAGCCGGGCCAGGGCACTGACGGGCTAAACAGTCAGCCGTGGCTGGCGAGCAACAACATGGGGCGCATGGCCGATGTGCTGGCGGCGGACCTTGTGCGCCTGGCGCCGAGCGCAAAGCCGAAGATCGAGTCCAATCTGGCGGCGTTCAAGCAGCAACTGCTCAAGCTGAGTGCCAGCAGCGAAGCGGCACTGGCCGGTGCCGACAATTTAAGTGTGGCGAGTTTGTCAGACCGCTTCGGCTACCTGATCAGCGGGCTGAATCTGGAGCTGATCGACAGCCAGGTGCTGACCGACGAACAGTGGACGCCCGAGGCATTGAGCAAACTGAGCGCTACCCTCAAGGATAACGACGTGGCGCTGGTGCTTGATCATCGTCAGCCGCCAGAACCGGTGAAGTCTGCAATTGAAGCGGCAGGCAGCACGTTGCTGGTGCTGGGGATTGATGGCGCTGATCCGCTGGCGGAGTTGCAGGGGGATATTCAGGGGGTTATCGAGGTGCTGGCTGGCAAGGGGTGAGCTTATCGTTGCTCACGCTCCAGCGTGGGGAATGCAGGTCGCGACGCTCTGCGTCGCACGATAGTCAGTTGCGGAGCGTCGCACGATAGTCAAGGCTGTACAGGCCTCTTCGCGAGCAAGCTCGCTCCCACAGGACTTGTGTATAACACTCAATCAGGCCGTCTGGGCTTCCATTTTCTGGCGCAGGCTCAGGGGGCGCATGTCGGTCCAGACTTCATCGATGTAGGCCAGGCACTCTTTCTTGAAGCCGCTTTTGCCAACGGTGCGCCAGCCGTTGGGGATGGCTTTGTAGTCGGGCCAGATCGAATACTGTTCTTCGTGGTTGACCACAACTTGAAAGACGATGTCTTCCCGATCGAATACTGAAGTCATTGCTGCTCTCCGTGTTGGTTCAGTGCTGCTGTGCCAATTCATGGCAGCTATAGGGATTGAACGTATCGCTACGTCGAAAAATTAAAGCTGTGCGACAGCGGCGTTGAGTGCGCGACCAAAGATTTCGGCCACTTCGTCGACCTGCTCGGCGGTGATCACCAGCGGTGGCAGGAAGCGCACCACGCTGCCGTGTCGACCACCCAGTTCCAGAATCAGCCCGCGCTTGAGGCATTCGCGCTGGACCAGCGGGGCCAGACGGGCAAATACCGGCGGATGACCCTGCGCATCGCGCACACCGGCCGGATCGACCAGCTCGACACCCAGCATCAGCCCGCGCCCGCGAATATCGCCCAGTTGCGGGAAGTCACGCTGCAAGGCATGCAAGTGCCTGGACAGACGCGCGCCCATCGCCGTCGCGTGCTCGCAAATATTGTGTTCCTGAAGATAGCGCATTACCGCCGAACCGGTAGCCATCGCCATCTGGTTGCCACGGAAAGTTCCGGCGTGGGCGCCCGGCAGCCAGGTGTCGAGCCATGACCGATAAACCACCACCGCCAGCGGCAGGCTGCCGCCGATCGCTTTGGACATGACCACGACGTCCGGGATGATCCCGGCGTGTTCGAAGGCGAACATCTTGCCGGTGCGGGCAAAACCGCTCTGGATTTCATCGACAATCAGCGCCACACCGGCCTTTTCAGTAATACGCCGTACGCCGCGCAACCAGTCAAGGTCAGCAGGAATGACTCCGCCCTCGCCCTGCACCACTTCAAGAATGACCGCTGCAGGCAACTGCACACCGGCTTCCGGGTCGTTGAGCAGGTTCTCCAGATAATGCAGGTTGGCACGCACGCCCTGTTCGCCGCCAAGCCCGAACGGGCAGCGGTAATCATAGGGGTACGGCAGAAACTGCACGCCAGTGCCGAGCAACGCGCCGAGCGGCTTTTTCGGCCCCAGGCTGCCCATCAGGCTCAACGCGCCCTGGCTCATGCCGTGATAACCGCCCTGAAACGACAGTACCGTACTGCGTCCCGTGGCAGTGCGTACCAGTTTCAACGCGGCTTCCACCGCATCGGTGCCGGTCGGGCCACAGAACTGAATCTTCGCGTCATCGGCCAGCGCTGGGGGCAACAGACCGAAAAGGTCCTGAACGAACTGGTCTTTGACTGGCGTGGTCAGGTCCAGGGTGTGCAGCGGCAACTCATCGCTGATCACCTGCTGAATCGCTTCGATGATCACAGGATGGTTATGCCCCAATGCCAGCGTGCCCGCACCTGCCAGGCAATCGATGAAGCGCCGCCCTTCGACGTCCTCGACGTGAATGCCCTTGGCTCGCTTGAGCGCCAGCGGGATGCGCCGCGGGTAACTGCGCGCATTGGATTCCTGGCGATTTTGCCGGGCCAGCAATGGCGACTCTTCGAATTGATAGAGCGTTTCAGCCGCTGCCGGGGCAACCCGTGTCAACTGATCATCGATAAGCCTGGTAGCAACTGACATCTGTGCAACCCTCAATACGCTGGTTGAATGACCTGATGCATGACGGTTGGCCATGCGGGTTCAGGCGTTTATTCCTTCCCTTGAAAACGCGCCAGCGAGCTGCGGATTTACACCCGGTAACGAGTTTTTTATCCGCAACGCCAGCGCGCCGACGAGAGGCCGATCAGAGCCCTTCCAGTTCCGCCATCAAGTCCGCCAGACGGTCGAATTTCTGCTCGTCAACCTGCGCTCCGCCAAGGCTTTGCAGATGCTCGGCCAACGCCTGAACGGTGTTGAATTCGAACATCGCCCGCAATGGCACGTTGCGCTGCAACAGCTTCTGCGCACGGGTGACGACCTGGGTAGCGAGCAGCGAGTGCCCTCCCAACTCGAAGAAGTTGTCGGTAATGCCCACCCGCTCGACCTTGAGCACATCGGCCCAGATGGTCGCCAGTTGCTGCTCCATCTCGGTCTGCGGCGCGAGGTATTCCTGCTGCGCCTGACTGACGTCCGGCGCAGGCAAGGCCTTGCGGTCAAGCTTGCCGTTCGGCGTCAGTGGCATGGCCTCCAGAATCACCAGATGCGCAGGCACCATGTAGTCCGGCAGGCTGGCTTTGAGGTGGTTTTTCAGCTCGTCTCGTAGCGCATCGGGATCCTGCGTGGCAGCGCTTGACACCAGATAGGCCGCCAGCACTTTGCCCAGCGGACCGTCGACGTCCAGCACCACCGTCTCGCGGATCGCCGAATGCTCCAGCAAGCGGGTTTCGATTTCGCCCAGCTCGATGCGATAACCGCGAATCTTCACCTGATGGTCGACCCGGCCGACGTATTCCAGCACGCCGTCCTTGCGCCGCCGCGCCAGGTCACCGGTGCGGTATAGACGCTCGCCCGGTGCACCGAACGGATGCGGCACGAACACCGGCACGCTGCGCCCAGCGGCACGAGGTCCAGCGCTTCGTCGAGCAGGTACAGGCGGTTGTTGTCGGTCGGCGAACCGATCGGCAGATAAGCGCTGCGTGTGGACGCTGCATCAACGCGGAAGAACGCCACGTCGTCGGAACACTCAGCCGGGCCGTAGGCATTCACCAGACCGATCTGCGGGTAGCGTTGCAGCCACTGGCTGGCCAGCTCGGGCGGCATGGCTTCGCCGGTCGGCAGCATCCAGCGCAGGCTGTCGAGCGTTGCCTGTTGCTCGGCGAGCAGGCCGGTTATCAGCGACGGCACGCTTTCCAGCACGCTGATGCGCTGGGCCTGCACATGCGCCAACAAGGCCTGCGGGTCGCGGGCGATGTCGTTCGGCACAATGTCCACCCGCGCGCCAAACAGCGGCGCAGCGAGGAACTGCCAGACCGAGATGTCGAAACTCTGCGAAGCGGTCTGGGCGATGACATCTCTTTCGCTCAGGCTCAGGTACGGCACCTTGCTCAACTGGTTATTGAGCATGCCGCGCTGCTCGACCATTACGCCCTTCGGCAGCCCGGTGGAGCCGGAGGTGAAGATCACGTAAGCGAGGTTGTCCGGTGCGCTGTAGCGGCCGGGGTTGTGCTGCGCTGATTCGCGCTGCTGCACAGTTTCCCAGACCAGCAACTGCGGACGAGCGGACTCGGGCAGCGCTTCAAGTAGCGCCCTGCCCTGTTCCAGACATTGCGCGCTGCACACCAGCAGCGGCGTGCCGCTCTGGCCGATGATGCCGCTCAGTCGCGAATCGGGCAGCGCCGGGTCCAGCGGCAGGTAACCGCCACCAGCCTTGAAGCTGCCGATGATCATGCCCGGCAGTTCAACGCCACGCTCGGCGAGCAAGGCAACCGGCTGATCGAAACTGACACCGGCCTCGATCAGGGCATGGCCCAGACGGTTGCTGGCGGTATTCAGCTCGGCATAGCTGAGCTGGCGATCCAGGCAACTGACCGCAATGCGCTGCGGATGTGCTTCGACCTGCGCTTCGAACAGTTCGACGTAGCTTTTATCCAGCGGGTACGCGTGCTCGCTCTGGTTGCAGCCCTCGATCAGGAACGTGCGCTCCTGCTCGCTGACCAGTGCCAGTTCGCTCATGTCGCCGTGGAAGCCCTCGATCAGTGCCAGCAGCAGACGCTTGAACTCGCCGAGCATGTTCTGCACGGTGGACTCATCGAAATAACGCTGGTCGTAAGACAGATGCAGGCCCAGATCATCGCCCGGATAGCAGACGGCCGTCAGCGGATAGTTGGTGTGGGTGCGACCGGAATCCGACGTGGCGTTGAGGCTTTGCGCACGGTCGAGCACCGAAACTTCCACCGGCGCGTTCTCGAACACGAACAGGCTGTCGAACAGCGGCTGGCCTTTGGGCAGTTCGCTGTTTTCCTGAATGGTCACCAGCGGCAGGTATTCGTACTCGCGCAGTTGCATGTTGCTGTCCAGCAACTGGCTCAGCCACTGGCGCACGCTGCAACGCTGATCGTCGCCGGGCATGCCGACGCGCAGCGCGATGGTGTTGATGAACAGCCCAACGGTGCGCTGCATTTGCGGCAGTTCCACCGGACGACCGGCCACCGTGACGCCGAACACCACGTCGCGATCACCGCTCATACGCCGCAGGGTCAATGCCCACGCTGCCTGGGCGAAGGTGTTGACGGTCAGTTGATGCTGCTGCGCCAGCTCGCGCAGTCGTGCGCCGTCGCGCTCATCGAGGCGGGTGTAGCAATCGCCCACGACCATGCCGCCGCTGTCGCCCGCATGTTCACGCAGGAACGGCCGGTCGCTGGGGATCGGCGTCGGTCGTTCGAAGCCGCGCAGGTTGTCTTGCCACCAGTCACGCGCCTGCGTCAGGCCACGGCGTTGCAGCCAGCCGATGTAGTCGCGATAACGCGGTGCAGGCGTCAGTTGTGCTTCACGACCTTCGCCCAGCGCAGTGTAGATATCGAAGAAGTCATTCATCAGCAGCGAACGACACCAGGCATCGATGAGGATGTGGTGGTTGCTCATCATGAACCAGTAGCGCGCTTCATCGACGCGAATCAGGCGCAGGTGGAACGGCGGCTGATCGAGCAGATTGAAACCGGCCTCGCGCTCGGACTTAAGCAAGGCCTGCAAACGCGGCTCCTGCTGGTCCTGCGGCACATCACGCCAGTCCAGATAATCAATCGGCGTGCTACCCGGCTTGTGGATGACCTGCAGCATGGTTTCGCCAATGTCCCAGCAGAACGACGCACGCAGCGCTTCATGACGGGCGATCACCGCCTGCCAGGCCTGGGCGAAACGCTCTGGATCGAGCGCGCTGTTGATGCGATAACGGTCCTGCATGTAATACAGGCCGGTGCCCGGTTCCAGCAGGGTGTGCAGCAGCATGCCCTCCTGCATTGGTGTCAGCGGGTAGACGTCCTCGATGTGCGTCGCAGCGACCGGCAGTGCGTCGAGTTGCGCCTGATCCAGATCGGCCAGCGGGAAGTCCGAAGGCGTCAGGCCACCGCTGCCATCGCTCAGGCAATGGGCAATCAGCGCCTGCAACCGGGCCAGGTAATCCTGCGCCAGCGCTTCGATGGCGGCGGGTTGATAACGCTCGGCACTGAAAGTCCAGCGCAGCAGCAGTTCGCCGCCATACACCTGGCTGTCGATGCTCAGCTCGTTGGGCAGCGGCGCATGCGGATCGTGGGCCGCGCCCGCTGACTCTTCCAGCGGACGGAACAACGCATCGCTGGCGAAGCTCTGGTCGAACTGACCGAGGTAGTTGAAGGTGATCGGTGCCACCGGCAGCGCCTGCATGGCGGCTTTGCTGGCACTGTCGGCCAGATAGCGCAGCACGCCATAGCCCAGGCCTTTGTGCGGCACCTGACGCAGCTGCTCCTTGATCGCCTTGATCGACTCCCCCGGCGCTGCATCGCCAGCCACTGCTGGCGTGAGGCGCAGCGGATAAGCGCTGGTGAACCAGCCGACCGTGCGGGTCAGGTCGATGTCGTCAAACAGGGTTTCGCGGCCGTGCCCTTCCAGCTGGACCAGCGTCGATGGTTGCCCGCTCCAGCGGCAGACCACTTGCGCCAACGCCGTCAGCAACAGGTCGTTGACCTGAGTGCGGTATGCGCTGGGTGCCTGTTGCAGCAGTTGTCGGGTACGTTCAGCATCCAGCCGCACGCTGACGGTTTGCGCATGACGATTCTGCTGCCCGCCCTGCGGGTTGTGGCACGGCAACTGCGCCACAGGACCGCCAAGCTGACGCTGCCATACGTGCAGCTCTTCACGTAACGATTCGTTACCCGCGTAGGCCTGCAAACGTGCGGCCCAATCACGGAACGCACTGGTCTTGGCGGCAAAGCGCACTGGCGTTGCTTCGCTCAACTGTCGATAGGCAGTTTGCAAATCGTCGAGCAGCACCCGCCACGAAACGCCATCGACCACCAGGTGGTGAATGACCATCAGCAGACGTTGCTGACCCTGCGGACCATCGACCAGCAAGGCGCGCAACAGCGGGCCGTTTTGCAGGTCGAGGCTGCGCTGGGTGTCGGCGTACAGCGCGGCACATTCGGCCATGTCGGCGACCTGCGCCTGTATCAACAGGGTTTCTGCCGTCACTGCACGGTGTTCAGCCTGCCATTTGCCGTTTTGCCCGGTGAAGCTCAGGCGCAGGGCGTCATGCTGTTCGAGCAGTGCACGCAATGCCTGCTCCAGCAGACGCGGGTCGAGTGCAGTGAGCGGCTCCAGCACCAGCGACTGGTTCCAGTGCTGACGCTCGGGAATCGGCGTGTCGAAGAACCAGTGCTGGATCGGCGTCAGCGCGGATGCGCCTTGCAGTAGGCCCTGTTCAGCCTGAATCAGTTCGCTGGCGGTCGCCACGGCGGCCAGGGTCTGCACGGTCTGGTGCTGGAACAGATCACGCGGGCTGAAATGAATACCCACCTGACGCGCCCGGCTGACCACCTGAATCGACAGGATCGAATCGCCGCCCAGTTCGAAGAAGTTGTCGTTGAGGCCGACTTTCTCCACGTTCAGCACCGCACACCAGATCGCTGCCAGCTGTTGCTCCAGTTCACTGGCCGGGGCTACGTAATGCTGACGATTGAGTTCCGGGTCCGGTGCAGGCAATGCGCGTCGGTCGAGCTTGCCGTTGGCGGTCAGCGGCATGCTGTCGAGCAGAATCAGGTGGGTTGGCACCATGTAATCCGGCAATTGCGCCTTGAGGTGCGACTTGAGCGACTCACGCAATTGCGCCTGCTGCTCGTCGCCCTGCCCGGCCACATCACTGACCAGATAACCCGCCAGTTGCTTGCCCGACGACGTGTCCAGCGCCAGCACCACGGCTTCGCGGATGGCCTCGTGTTCCAGCAAACGGGTTTCGATTTCCCCCAGTTCGATACGGAAGCCACGAATCTTCACCTGATGGTCGATACGCCCCAGATATTCCACCAGCCCATCGGCGCGCTGGCGCACCAGGTCGCCGGTTCGATACAGACGCCCGCCGTTGCTGGCAAACGGGTCGGCCACGAAGCGCTCGGCGCTCATGCCGGGGCGCTGATGGTAGCCCTGCGCCAGACCGGCACCGCCGATATACAGTTCGCCGCTCGCGCCCTGTGGCACCAGGGCCAGATCGGCGTCAAGAATATAGGCAACCCGCGCCCCGACCACACGACCGATCGGTACGCTGGCTTCGCCCTCTTCCAATTGCTGCGGGGCCAGGCTGGCCAACGGCATGACCACGGTTTCGGTCGGGCCATAGGCGTTGAACAACAGTTCCGGCTGGAAGACTGCGCGAATACGCTGCAAGTGTTCACCGGTCAGCGCTTCACCGCCGGTGATGTACATGCGCACCGGCAAGGTCTGGCCTTGAGTGGCCAGCCACTGCGCCAACTGGCTGCCATAGCTGGGGGTGAAGCCGAGAATATTGACCTGCTGCTGGCGAATCAGCGTGCAGATTTCTTCGGCGTCCCACTGGCCTTGGGCGCGCAATACCACGCGCGCACCGCTGAGCAGTGGCACCAGCAGGCGCTCAGTGGCGGCATCGAAGTTGATCGAATAGAAATGCAGTTCGCAGTCATCGGGCTGCATGTCGAAGCGACGAATCACCGCCTGACAATGCATGGCGATTTCACCGTGGGACACCACCACCCCCTTGGGCTTGCCGGTAGAGCCGGAGGTGTAAATCAGGTACGCCTGATGCTGCGGCAGGCTGATAAACGGCAGTTCATCGGTTGAGAAAGACGCCAGCAGCGGCTGATCGTCTTCCAGGCACCAGCGGGCCACACCGGCAGGCAGCTCGCCCAGCGCGGCAAACAGCGCACGGTCGCTCAACAGCAGGCCGACGCCGCTGTCTTCGATCATGTAGTGCAGGCGTTCCAACGGATATTCCGGGTCCAGTGGCACGTAGGCACCACCGGCCTTGAGGATCGCCAGCAGGCCGACAACCATATCCAGCGAACGCGGCAGCGCCAGGCCGACGCGAACCTGCGGGCCGACGCCGCGCTGGCGCAGCATTCCGGCCAGTTGGTTGGCGCGGGCGTCCAGCTCGGCGTAGCTCAGGGTTTCCCCGGCAAAGGTCAACGCAGGCGCATCTGCGCGCAGCCGGGCCTGCTCGGCGAACAGGCTGTGAATGCACTGATCAAGCCGTTGTTCGCCGGCTTCGACGCCCAGGCTGTCGAGCAGTTGCTGACGTTCGGCGTCCTGCAACAGCGGCAGTTCACTGAGGCGCTGTTGCGGGTCGGCGAGCAGTGCTTGTAGCAGGTTCAGCCAGTGCCCGGCCATTTGCGCAATGCGCGGCTCGTCGAACAGATCGGTGCTGTAGGTCAGGCAGCAACCCAAGCGGTGATCCAGCTCAGTGACCTCCAGGTTGAGGTCGAATTTGGTGGCACGCGCATCGTTGACCAGATAGTCAACGGTCATGCCCGCCAGCTCGCGACTTTGCTGGAATTCCCAGCGCTGCACGTTGCACATCACCTGGAACAGCGGGTTGTAGGCCGCGCTGCGTGGCGGTTGCAGGGCTTCGACCAGATGATCGGACGGCAGGTCCTGATGCGACTGGCCTTCAATGACGGTGTGACGAACCTGTTCGAACAGCTGCGCAACGCTCATTTGCCCGTCAAGCTGCACGCGCAGCACCTGGGTGTTGAGGAACGCGCCGATCAGCCCTTCGCTTTCCGGACGGATGCGGTTGGCCACCGGAGCACCGATGCGCAGGTCATTCTGGCCGCTGTAACGGTAGAGCAGCACAGCCAGTGTGGCGGTCATGGTCATGAACAGGGTCAAGCCATTGCGGGCGTTGAACGCGCGGACTTTGGCGGCCAGTTCGGGATTCAGGTCGAAACGGTACAGTTCGCCCTGATGGCTTTGTACCGCTGGGCGTGGCCGGTCAGCGGGCAGTTCCAGCAGCGGATGCTCGTTACCCAACTGCGCGGTCCAGTAATCCAGCTGGCGCTGGCGCTCGCCCGCCTCCATCCACTGACGCTGCCAGACACTGTAATCCAGATATTGCACCGCCAGCGGTTCCAGCGGTGACGGCTTGCCTTGCAGAAATGCTTCGTAGAGCAGGCCCAGTTCGCGAGCGAAAATGTCCATCGCCCAGCCTTCGGTGACGATGTGGTGCAGGGTCAGAACGAAGTAATGCTCAAAATCAGCCGCCTTGACCAGACAGACACGCAGCAGCGGACCGGTCTCCAGATCAAAAGGCTGATGCGCCTCGCTGTCGGCCAGTGCCTGAAGGCGCTGCTGACGAAGCTCGGCAGGCAGCGCTGAGTAATCCTGCCATTGCACGCGCAGGCCGGTCTGTTCACTGACCTTCTGGCACGCTACGCCGTTGACGCTCGGGAAGGTGGTGCGCAGGGTTTCGTGGCGCAGGATCAAGGCTTGCAGCGCGGCTTCGAAACGTTCGATATCGAGCACGCCGTTCAGTCGAGCCATGCCGCCGACGTTGTACGCCGGGCTGTCCGGTTCCATCTGCCAGAGGAACCACATGCGCTGTTGCGAATAGGACAGCGGCACCGCCTGACGGCGGTCGACGCGGGCAATCGGCTGCAGGCTGCTGCGTTCGCCGGACAGCTGAATGGTTTGAACCTGTTCGACGAAGGCGCCCATCTCGCTGGCTTCGAACAGCGCACGCAACGGCAAATCGATATCGCAGGCCTGACGCACGCGGGAAATGATCTGCGTGGCCAGCAACGAGTGCCCGCCCAGCTCGAAAAAGTCGTCGCGCAGGCCGACGCGCGGCACGCCCAGCACCTGGCGCCAGACAGCGGCGATCTGCTTTTGCAGGTCGGTTTGCGGCTCGACATGCTCGCGAGTCTGCCATTGCGGCTCGGGCAAGGCGCGTCGATCCAGCTTGCCACTCGGGCTCAGCGGCATGCTGTCGAGGCGCACCAGCTGCGCCGGGACCATGTAATCCGGAAGTTCCAGAGCCAGCGCCGATTTGATGCGCTCGGCCTGAACGTCCTGCCCGATTTCGACCGTGTAATAACCGATCAGTTGCGGGCCCGCAACGGTTTCGCGCACCAGCACGGCAGCATGACCGACGCCCGGCTGGGCCAGCAGACGGGCTTCGATTTCCTGCGGTTCGACGCGGAAGCCACGCAGTTTGACCTGCTGATCCAGACGCCCAAGGTATTCCAGCGCACCGTCAGCGGCCCAGCGCACCAGGTCGCCGGTGCGGTACAAGCGCTCACCCGGCTGGCCCAGCGGATCGGCGATAAAGCGCTCGGCGGTCAGGCACGGACGATTCAGGTAGCCACGCGCCAAGCCGATGCCACCGATGCACAGTTCCCCGGCAACCCCGCGCGGCAGCGGGTTGAGCTCGCTGTCCAGCACCCGGCACAGCACGTTACCCAGCGGACGGCCAATCGGCGAACGCAGGCCGTCGCTAACCTGACATTGCCAATGGGTTACGTTGATCGCAGTTTCGGTTGGCCCGTAACGGTTGTGCAGTTGTACGCCCGGCAGATGCTCCAGCACCCGGTTGCGCAGTTCGCTCGGCAACGCTTCGCCGCCAGAGAACAGGCGACGCAAGCTGGTGCATTGCTGCGCCAGCGGCTCGTCGACAAACAGCTGCAACAGGGGCGGCACAAAGTGCAGCGTGGTCACACCGTGCTCGTTGACCAGTTGCGCGATGCGATGCGGGTCGCGGTGTTCGCCGGGGCCTGCCAGTAGCAGGCGGCAACCGGTAATCAGCGGCCAGAAGCATTCCCAGACCGACACGTCAAAGCTGATCGGTGCCTTCTGCATCAGCACGTCGCTTTCATCCAGCCCATAAGTGTCCTGCATCCATTGCAGGCGCTCGGCCAGTGCCGCGTGGGTGTTGCCGACGCCTTTGGGCTGACCGGTGGAGCCGGAGGTGTAAATCACGTAGGCCAGGTTGTCGCCGTGCAGGTGCAGGCCCGGCGCGCTGACTGGCCAGTTGTCCAGGTGCAGCATGTCCATCGCAACCGTGCAGACCCCGTCTGCGCTCGGCAGGTCGCCGAGCAGATGGCTCTGGGTCAACAGCAGCTCGACGCCGCTGTCTTGCAGCATGTACGCCAGTCGTTCAATCGGGTAATCCGGGTCGAGCGGCACGTAGGCGCCCCCGGCCTTGAGTATTGCCAACAGACCGATCAACAGTTGCGGCGAACGCTCGGCGGCGATTGCCACCTTGACGTCCGGGCCGACGCCCTTGTCGCGCAGGTAATGCGCCAGACGGTTGGCCTGGGCATGCAGGCTGGCGAAATCGAGGCTGCCGCCCTCCCACACCAGCGCGATGCGTTCCGGGGTTTGCAGCGCCTGACGCTCCAGCATTTCAGGCAGCCAGACGTGTGCAGGCGTGCAGGCGGCAGCGCTCCACTGCGCCTGTTCGGCCAGCTCGTCAGCGCCAAGTAATTGCACGTCGCCCAGCGCGACCTGCGCCTGCTGACTGACCTGGGTCAGCAACTGAACGTAGTGCCGCGCCAGACGCACGATGGTGTCGCGCTCGAACAGCTCGTCGGCGTAGTCGAAGGACAGATTGAGGCGACCGTTACGGTCTTCCTCGCTGTGCAGTTGCAGGTCGAACTTGGCCTCGCGGCTGTGCCACGGCAGTTCTTCGGCGAGCAGCCCCGGCAGACGACGCAGTGCGCCGAGGTCGCGTTGCTGGTGGTTGAACATGACTTGAAACAGCCCGTGTTCGCGGGCCTGCGGAAACGCTTCGACCAGTTGTTCGAACGGCACGTCCTGATGCGCCTGAGCGTCCAGCGCGGCCTGGCGGGTCTGGGCCAGCAGTGTGGAAAACGGCAGGCGCGGATCGAGTTGCGCACGCAGCACCAGGGTGTTGATGAAGAAGCCGATCAGGCCCTGGGTTTCATGACGAGGACGGTTGGCACCGGGCACGCCGATGCGAATGTCGGTCTGCCCGCTGTAGCGATGCAACAAGGCCTGGAAGCCCGCCAGCAAGAGCATGAACGACGTCGATTGCCAGGCTTGCGCGGTGTTGCTTACGGCGGCGCTCAGCTCGGCACTCAGGCGCAGGCTGTAACGCGAAGCACTGTGCTGCTGACGTGCCGAGCGTGGACGATCAGTGCTCAACTCCAGGGTCGGCTGCTCATCGCCCAGTTGCTGCTTCCAGTAGTCGAGCTGGCGCTCGGCCTCGCCGTTTTCCAGCCATTCGCGCTGCCATTGGCCATAGTCGGCGTAACGCAGTGGCAGAGGTGCCAGTTCCAGTGGCTGCCCCTGAACTGCCGACGCGTAGAGGCGCGAGAATTCGTCGATCAGCACATTCAGCGACCAGCCATCGGCAATGATGTGGTGCAGCGTGACCAGCAACTGATGCTCGTCTTCGTCGAGTTGCAGCAACGTAACGCGCAGCAGCGGACCGTTTTGCAGATCGAACGGCAGGCGCGCCTGCTCCTCACGGATCGCCAGCGCACGGGTCTGGCGTTCTTCGCTCGGCAGATCGCTGATATCCACGGTATCGAAATGGAACTCACCGGGCGCGTCGATGCGCTGCAGGGCGACACCGTCATGCTCGTAGAAGCGCGTACGCAGCGATTCATGGCGCTCGATCAGGCGCTGGAAGCTGGTACGCAATGCCGTGGTGTCCAGTTCGCCACGCAGGTACAGGCCACCGGGAATGTTGTAGGCGCTGCTTTGCGGGTCGAGTTGCCAGAGGAACCACAGGCGGTTCTGTGCCAGCGATTGCGGCAGATGCTCGTTGCCCGGCAGGCGGACGATAGCGTTCTGCGTCTGGCTGTCGCCTTGCGATGCGGCGATTTGAAGCGCTTCGATCTGCGCAGCAAAGGCGGCCAGCGTCGGCGCTTCGAACAGCAGGCGCAGGTTCAGGTCGATGCCTAGCGTTTCACGCAACCTTGCCACGACCTGGGTGGCGACGATGGAGTTGCCGCCCAGCAGAAAGAAATGATCGTCGGCGCTGACCTGCTCACATTGCAAATGCTCGCACCAGACGCTGGCGATCTGCGCTTGCAGGTCCGATCTTGTGCCCGGAGTCCGGTTTTGAAGCGTCGTATCGTTCGCGGGAAACACCGCGTAGCTGTCCAGGCTGCCATCGGCCAGACGCGTGCGGCAGGCCGAGCGCTGCAACTTGCCGCTGGAGGTTTTGGGCAGAGCGCCCGGATTGAGCAACACCACAACGCTCGGCGCTTCTTGAAACGCCTCGGCAACGGCCTGGCGAATGATCTTTATCAGCGCCTCGGTGGACAGCATTTTCTGCACGCTGCGGCTCACTTCGGCAGCGATCCCAATGCCTTCGCTACCGTCCTGATTGACTGCGAAGGCCGCAATACGGCCTTTGCGTACTACATCGACCTCGCGCTCGACGACTTTCTCGATGTCCTGCGGGTACAGGTTGTGGCCACGGACGATCAGCATGTCTTTCAAACGACCGGTGATGTACAACTCGCCATGCCGCTGAAAGCCCAGATCGCCGGTGCGCAGCCAGGTCTGGCCGTCATGCTTGACGAACGCCTTGGCGGTGGCTTCAGGGTTGCGCCAGTAACCGTGGGCGATGCTCGGCCCGCTGACCCACACTTCGCCAATACGGTTTTCGTCCAGCACTTGCAGGGTGGCGGGGTCGGCAATCAATACGCCATGCCCCGGCTGGCCGGTGCCGCAACTCATGACCGGCTGACCGTCGCCCAACTCTGCCACATTGCGCGCCAGCGCCTGCGCATTCAAACGCAGCGAAGGAATACCCTTGCCGCGCTTGCCACCCGCCACGTACAGCGTGGCTTCGGCCAGCCCGTAGGAGGCCATGAAGCTGTCCGGCGTGAAGCCGCAACTGGCGAACTTATCGGCAAACGCATTCAGGCTGTCTTCACGGATAGGCTCGGAGCCGGAATACGCCACGCGCCAGCGACTCAGGTCGAGCCGCTCCAGCGCCGAATCACTGACCCGCGCGCTGCACAGCTGGTAGGCAAAGTCGGGCCCGCCGCTGATGGTGCCGCCGTATTCGCTGATAGCTTCCAGCCAGCGCAATGGCCGCGTGAGGAAGTAAGCGGGGGCCATAAGGATGCACGGAACGCCACTGAAAACCGGCTGCAACAAGCCGCCGATCAGGCCCATGTCGTGGTACAGCGGCAGCCAGCTGACGATCACGTCGTCCGGATTGACGTCGATGCCAAAGCCATGACGAATCAACAGTTCGTTGGCAACCAGGTTGCCATGGCTGACCTGCACGCCCTTGGGCAAGGCGGTCGAGCCCGAGGTGTATTGCAGGAACGCGATGTCGTCGGCCTGCAATTGTGGCCCCTGCCAATTGTCGGCAGACGCACTGTTCAGCGTATCGACGCAGAGCAGTTGCGGGGCATCGGCAGCAGCCAGCTCATCCATCTGCAGCAAGGCGGGCTGCAGGTCGGAACCGGTCAGTACCAGCCGTGGCTCGGCATCGGCGATGATCGACAGCAGCCGTTCCTGATGATGACGACGATTGGATTCCGGCGGGTAAGCAGGCACCGCAATGACCCCGGCGTACAGGCAGCCGAAAAACGCAGCGACATAGTCCGGCCCACTGTGAAACAGCAGAATTGCCCGATCACCCGGCACGGCTTGACGTTGCAGCGCAGCAGCGATGGTCCGCGCGCGCAGGTCCAGGTCACGGTAGGTCAACACCAGCCCCTGGTCTTTCTCGTCGGTGAGGAAACGCAGCGCCAGCCGATCCGGCATGTGCA
The DNA here is from genome assembly GCF_001400515.1 of Pseudomonas meliae. NCBI lineage: Bacteria > Pseudomonadati > Pseudomonadota > Gammaproteobacteria > Pseudomonadales > Pseudomonadaceae > Pseudomonas > Pseudomonas meliae. The sequence goes on from NZ_LJQT01000476.1 coordinate 22,648, forward strand.
AGGCGCGACGCTGAAGAGCCTGGGCCAGAGTGTCGGGGAGTTCAAACGCATCCATGATGGAGTTCCTGCTAGATTCGGCGTGCCAGATAAGATCTGAATTTCAAAAAAAGACACGCGCCCTGCAGAGAGGCCGCGCGCAAGGCAAACAGGGTCAACCGGCGGCCCGGTTCATTTGCCGTGAGGTGCTGTTGCGCCAGCGGGCCAGGTGCTGTTCGCAATAGCGCCGCAGCAGACGGAGCAGCTGTGTTTGCTCGTCGACCAGATAAAAGTGATGGCCCTCGAACATGTCCAAAGAGAATCCGGTGCGGGTCTCTTCCTGCCAGTCGAGCAGTTCCTCGACGCTGATGCTGTCCTGCTTGCCGCCAAATACATGGATCGGCACGCTGAGTGGCTCGCGCACGCCATACACAAAGCTGCCGCAGAGCAGAAAATCGGCGCGCAGGATCGGCAGCATCAACTGCATGAGCTCCTGATTGGCGATGACGTTTTCGCTGGTGCCCTTGAGCGTGCGCAGCCGGTCGATCAGTTGCGCATCGGTCTTGGCGGCGACGTATTCGCTGACATCGCGGCGCACCGGACCGGCAGTCGCTGATGCGAACAGCGCCAGCGGTGCGGGCAGACCGCGCTCGCGCAAGGCGTGCGCCAGCTCAAAGGCCAGCAGCCCGCCCAGACTGTGGCCAAACAACGCATAGGGCTTGTCCAGCTCGGCGCTGATTTCGTCGGCCAGACGGTTGGCCATTTGCACGATATCGGTCTGCAACGCCTCGTCCATACGCATACCGCGGCCGGGAAGCTCCAGAGACCGTACGTTCAGCCACTCCGGCAATTTGCGCCGCCAGGGGCTGTAGAACATCGCGCTGGCGCCGGAAAAAGGCAGGCAGAACAGCGTCAGGCTCACGGACGTACTCATATCTGAACCGTCCGTCTGTTGGCGCGGATGTGAAAGCGGCGTTGCGCGTGATCGAAGCGCATGGGGTTCTCCTGAGGTATTCCCTGGCCGCAACCGTGGTCGGGCCTGTCACCAATGAGAACGGATGGCGTCTGCAAATAATTAGTGGAGATGCGCGTCGCGAGAGCGCGCCTGACGAGGCCGCACTGTTAAAGTGCGCTGATTGGCTTTCGCATTTGACAATAATTATCATCAAGTCTAATTTGTTGCCCCATGTGACGGCGCTGCCCCTCCTGCGGCCCTCCCCCTCAATTGTTCAAGCAGCAAGGTGAATTCCATGACGGAACACGTAATCACAAGTAAGTGCGACTCACCATTACTCCAGGTATTCGTCGACAACTACTTGCTGCTGGTCAAAATCGCGGCGCGCATCGTGGGTTGCCGGTCCCGGGCCGAGGACGTAGCGCAGGACGCCTTTTTCAGACTGCGCTCGGCACCTCAAGCCACGCTGACTTTCAAGGCCCAGCTCAGTTACCTGTTTCAGATCGTGCGCAATCTGGCCATCGATCATTACCGCAAACAGGCGCTGGAACAGAAATACACCGGCCCCGAGGCCGAGGGGCTGAATGTGGTCATTCAGGGTGCATCGCCGGAAACCTCGCACATCAACTTCTCCAGCCTGGAGAAAATTGCCGATGCCCTGACCGAACTGCCGCCCCGCACCCGCTACGCGTTCGAGATGTACCGTCTGCACGGCGTGCCACAAAAGGACATCGCCAAGGAACTGGGTGTGTCGCCGACGCTGGTCAACTTCATGATCCGCGATGCGCTTGTTCATTGCCGCAAGGTCAACGGTGCCAACGCTGAAGCGTGATAATTCAGAAAGACAAAAAAANCGGAGCACTGGCTCCGGATTTTTTGTTTCTGCCTTGAATAGACAGTCGATCAGCGGCTGACCTGATATTCAGGCTGTACTTCCGGCATGGCCGAAGAGTGGTGGTTGAGAATCTTCCACTCGTTGCCGATGCGGTGGTAAAGGAACGAATAACGCGCCTGTACCTTGGTTTTCTTGCCGTCTGCAGCCGTCAGAGTGAAGGTGTAGACACCGTTGTCCGCAGCGGCATCAGGCCCCAGACGACGAATCTCACGGTAGTTGATCTCGCCAACCGGTTTAAGCGCCAGGAAGTGATCGAAGTAGTCGGTGATCTCTGCCGGAGTAGCACGCACCTTGTTGGAGACCGTAGGCTGCAAGACTGCGTCCTGCGCATACAACGAGGCGACTGTCTTCGAGTTACCGGTCTGCAGGGCCTTGTTCCAACGGTCAAACAGACCGGCGATTTCCTTGTCATTCACATTGCTTGGCGTCTCGGCCACCATGCGGTAGGTGTAGCCGGACGGCTCGGCAGCAGCCTGAACCATCGGTGCACTCACAGCCAGCAACAGGGCCAGGGCGGTCAATTTAGTTTTCATCGCTACTCTCCTACGGGGTATCTGTTCAGGGATTCAGTGAGTGCCACTTTGCCCTCCCCGCCACTGCGCGCCATCGGCCAACCGGGGTTAACTGTGTATGCCAATCGGCAGATAGGCTTTATCTCCTGATAAAGTTCTAATAGCGTCACTTCCGTTATGCCCGCGCGGGCATCCACCCTCGCTGGAGCTCCCCATGCAAAGCCCCCCCCATGACCCGGCAAGTGCGCTGGCAATCCGCAATCAGTATCGCCAGTCGCAAAGCCGCGCTGCTCGCCTGCGTCTGTTAGTGGATACCGGTCAGGAGCTGACCCAATTACCTCCCGAGGCCATGCGCCAGCGAGTGCTGCAGCGCGCCTGCGCATTCGTCGCCATGGACCATGGCCTGCTGCTGGAATGGGGCACCGACAACAATGTGCAGACCACCGCCAGCCATGGCAATGCCGACCGCCTGAGTACCCTTGAAACAGTTGCCGACCCGCTGGCCATCGGCCCGCAATGGCTGGAGCGCAGCGGTCCCGACTTGCCTTGTGTGCTGTTATTGCCGTTGCGTGGTGCCGACGAAGGCTGTTTCGGCACCTTGATGCTGGCCAACAGCGTAGGCATCAATGCCCCGGACAATGAGGACATCGAGTCCCTGCAACTGCTGGCAACGTTGCTGGCGGCACATCTGGAAAACAATCGACTGCTTGAAGCACTGGTCGTCAGAGAGCGCACCATGTCCGAACTGGTCCGCCAGTTGTTCACCGCTCAGGAAGACGAACGCAAACGCATGGCCTACGACCTGCACGACGGGCTGGCCCAGACACTCGCCGGTCTGCACCAGCGACTGCAGGGTTTTGCCGGTCGCTGTCCGGAACTGCCTGAACCGCTGGATGCCGACCTGCAAGCCATTCTCAAGCTGGCGCAGCACTGCGTCGGTGAAGGTCGGCAGTTGATCAGCGGTCTGCGACCCAGCGTGCTGGATGATTTCGGGCTGTTGCAGGCAGTCGACAAGGAAGCCGACCGGCTGCGTGAAGCGGGCATCGCCGTGCAGTGGACTTCGCGTTCCCAGGCACGCTTGCCCAGCCATCTGGAAATTGCGTTATTCCGCATCGCTCAGGAAGGCATCAACAATGTCTTCAAACACGCCGGTGCCAGCCGCGTAGAATTGGCGCTGGAACTGAGTAACGACAATGTTTCACTAAGCCTGGAAGACAACGGCCGGGGTTTCATCACCGAAAAGCCGCGTAACGGCAGTAGCGTTCAAAAGCTGGGCCTGGTGGCCATGCAGGAACGCGCCAGCCTTCTGGGCGGCCGCCTGACCTGCTTCAGCCGCCTTGAGCGCGGCACCCGGCTGCGCGCCATCGTCCCTTTTACCGCAGACAAGGCAACAACATGACTGACACTGTGCGACTGGTTTTGGCGGACGATCATGAAGTGACCCGCACCGGGTTCGTTTCGCTGCTGGCGGGGCATCCGGAATTCGAAGTGGTCGGCCAGGCCGCAGACGGCCAGCAAGCCATCGACCTGTGCCAGGAACTGCAACCGGACATCGCAATTCTCGACATTCGCATGCCAGTGCTCAACGGACTGGGCGCTGCGCGAATTCTCCAGCAGCGTATGCCGGACCTGAAAGTGGTGATTTTCACCATGGACGACAGCACTGATCATCTGGAAGCCGCGATCAGCGCAGGGGCGGTGGGCTATCTGCTCAAGGACGCCAGCCGCGACGAAGTAATCGCCGGTCTGCAACGTGTGGCCCGTGGCGAAGAAGCCTTGAACAGCACCGTCAGTGCGCGCCTGCTAAGGCGCATGACCGAGCGCAACACCAGTGGCGCAGCTCTGCCGGAATCCCTCACACCTCGCGAACGTCAGGTACTGGGACTGGTGGCGGGCGGCTTCAGCAATCGTGAAATCGGCGAAAAACTCGGCATTACTACCGGCACCGCCAAGGCACACGTGGAAAAGGTCATCGGCAAACTGGGTGCCTCGGACCGTACTCAGGCCGCCGTGCGTGGCGTGGCGCTGGGCCTGGTAAGCCAGTCGACGAGCGAGTGGCGATGACGACAACCGGAAGCAGCCGCTGGGAAGACCTTCCGTTACGCGGCAAGGCGCTGGTGGCCATTTCTTTGCCGCTGGCGATTCTCATGTTCTCGCTGGTGCTCATCTATATCGCTGAACGCCAGACCGCTCAGGCAGAGGAAGATGTACGCCGTGTGCTGCTGGTGCAAGGCGACATCCAGACACTGCACACCCAGATCGCAGAAGGTGCGGCCAGCGTACGCGGCTACCTGCTGACTCATCAGGAAGACTTCCTGCCTGGCTACATCAACGCGCAGCCGCTGATCGGGGCAGCGTTGGCGCGACTCAACGACAATGTGCGCGATGAGCAGATGCGCGAACACCTCAAAGCCATCGAGCCGCTGATCGACACCAAGGTCGACGGCCTGGAAAAACTGCGCTCGATGAGCATGGAAGATCAACAAACCGTTGCCCGCATTCTGGTCGAAAACAAGTACGTGCTCGACCAGTTGCGCGAGCGGATCGGCATCATGCGCGAGCGCGAAGACGCCTTGCTCGCCGAACGTACCGAAGCGGCGGCCGCTACCCGCGAACGCCTGCTGCGCTCGACCCTGCTGGCAGCCGCCTGCGGAATATTCGGCGCCATTCTTGCCGTGCTGATGCTGTCCAAAGGCATCGTCGCGAGGGTGCATCAGGTGCAACGCAATGCTCAGCGGCTGGCGCTCGGGCACCCGTTGCTGCCCCAACCCCCGGAAAAGGACGAAATCGGCCAGCTCGGCACCCGACTGGTCGAAGCCGGCCAATTGCTGGCCGAACGCGAACGCGCGCTGCGCGACAATGAAGAACGTTTGCGGCTGATTATCGAAGGCGTGAAGGACTACGGCATCTTTGCGCTGGACCGCAACGGCTATGTCACCACCTGGAACGCAGGTGCCGAGCGCATCAAGGGCTACACAGAGCAAGAGATCATCGGTAAGCACTTCTCTGTTTTCTACCTGCCGGAGGAATGTCCGCAACACCCTGACATGGCATTGCGTGAAGCAACGGTCAACGGCCGCTACACAGAAGAAAGCTGGCGCAGACGCAAGGACGGCAGCCGTTTTTGGGCCAGCGTGGTGATTACCGCCCAATACGATGGCAATGATGAACTGCGCGGCTTTTCCAAGATCACCCGTGACATCAGTGATCGTCGTGTCGCCGAAATAGCCCTGGGTACGGCCCGCGAGGAAGCCGAGCGGGCCAGCCGGGCGAAAAGCGAGTTTCTCTCGCGCATGAGCCACGAGTTGCGCACGCCCCTGAACTCGATTCTGGGCTTTGCCCAGTTGCTGGACATGGACTCGCCTGCAAGCCAGCGACCGCAAATCGGCCATATCCTGAGAGCCGGCCAGCACCTGCTGAAACTGATCAATGAAGTGCTCGACATCGCCAGAATCGAAGCCGGGCATGTGTCCCTGAGCCTGGAACCGGTATCACTGTCGAGCGTACTTGAAGAAGCGCTGGTGCTGGTCTCGCCGATGGCGGCTGATGCCAACATCGAATTGAAGGCGTTGCCGCAATTGCCTGACAAGCTTGGCGTGGTCGCGGACCGCCAGCGCTTGATTCAGGTGTTGCTCAACCTGCTGTCCAACGCCATCAAATACAACCGTCCCGAAGGTCAGGTGCGGATTGAAGTCGAGCAGTCGGACGAGCGCGTTACCGTGAGCGTAATCGATACAGGCTACGGAATTGCGCCAGAGCGTATCGGGCAGTTGTTCAAACCGTTCGAACGACTGGATGCCAACCCGAGCGTCGAGGGCACCGGGCTGGGGCTGGCGCTGAGCAAAAGCATGCTGGAAATGATGCACGGTACCCTGTCAGTGCAGAACACACCGGCTGAAGGCTGCCGCTTCATACTCGAGCTGCCACTTGTTCTGGTGCACGCCCCCACAGCTCCCCTGCCACAGACCGGCATGCCTGCTGACGCCGCCCCTGTCGCCCGCCTGCCTGCTCGCCCGGCTTATCACGGCAAGCTGCTGTGCATCGAAGACAACCTGTCGAGCATGGCCTTGATCGAGACGCTGATGCAGCGCAGGCCCGGTATCCAGTTGCTGTCGAGCATGCAGGGGCAGCTGGGGCTGGATCTGGCCCGCCAGCATGCGCCGCAGCTGATTCTGCTGGACCTGAACCTGCCGGACATCAAAGGCCTTGAGGTGCTGCAACGTCTGCGGCGCTTGCCGGCTACGGCCAATACCCCCGTACTGATGATTACAGCCGACACCAGCGATAAAGCCAGTTGCGAACTGAAACAGGCCGGTGCAACGGCCATTCTGACCAAACCCATTCAGGTGCCGGTGTTTCTTGCCCTCCTGGACCAGTATTTACCGGAGCCAACATGACCGGAGATTTTCGCATTCTGATCATTGACGACCAGCGGCCCAACCTTGATCTGATGGAGCAACTGCTTGCCCGCGAGGGCCTGACCAATGTGCTGAGCAGCACCGAGCCGTTGCGCACGCTGGACCTGTTCAACAGCTTTGAGCCGGACCTGGTGGTGCTTGATCTACACATGCCCGAATTCGATGGTTTTGCGGTTCTGGAACAGCTCAACCGGCGCATTTCGGCCAATGACTATCTGCCGATCATGGTACTGACCGCCGACGCGACACGCGATACCCGACTACGCGCACTGGCGCTGGGCGCACGGGATTTCATCAGCAAGCCGCTGGATGCGCTGGAAACCATGTTGCGTATCTGGAACCTGCTGGAAACCCGCGCGCTGTATAAATCGCTGCGCAAGCTGGTGCCGCCGGAAAACATCGAGCTGTTGCGCCAGCCACGGACGCTGGCGCAGCAGTGAGGCGTCTTTATTTGATGAGCGTCACCGGCACCGACACTTCATGGATCACCCGCGTGGCTACCGAGCCCAGCAGCAGGCCGCCAAAGTTGCCAAGCCCGCGGGTGCCCATGACCACAGCATCACACCCCAATCGCTGAACCTCGGCTTCTACCTGCTCGGCGACGTTGCCCAGCTCGACATGGGCCTGGAACGGCACGCCCGCTGCGGTCAGCAACGCAATCGCATCATCGAGCACCCGCTTGCCTTCATTGGTCAGCCCGGCCTTCACACCATCAATCATGTCGGGGGCCAGATAAAGGCTGTAATCAATGGGGCTGGCCTGCACATTGAGGATATGCACCTCAAGCGATTTGGTGAGGTCGCCAGACAATTCGATTACATAGCCCAAGGCACGCATGGCGTGCTCGGAGCCGTCGAAGGGAACCAAAACTTTGTGCATGTGCGCTTTCCTTGAGGGGTTATGCGATCAATATAATCCGTTGACTGGCAGGCAACCACTGCTGAACGGCAGCTTGTTGATTCAGGGCAATGTGTGCTGGCCTACACCTCTGCGACCGCAACACACGATGGGCTGGAAGATGATTTGATTTGACGAAGGTATTTATTCTTCTAGAGTGAGTGCAGTAGTGCCAGCAACGACCGGCAGTGGCGGTATCGGTCTCATGGAACGATCAGTCAATGGCTGCCCATTGGAACAAACGCCTCTCGAAACAGGCCACGCTGCTATTCATCCTGGCCCAACGTTTTCTATATTCTGCCGTTACTGCTCGCCAATGCGCCCTCTGCCGAAGATGACCGGATCTCAAGCAATGCTCAGGGGCAATGGGCAGAGCATGGATATCCACTTGCCACCCTCGCCTATCGCGCGCTGACTTTTACAACCGGCGCACCCGAACTCTTCCCACTGCCACTGTTAATCGCTACAGCGCTGATTTCGTGGGCCATGTTCAAGTGGGTGCGTGACTGCTTTGCAACGCCCACAGTGATTGACTGTCTGGTGGTACTGCCGCTTTGGTACAACCCGTTCCTCCTGCTGAGCCTTTCTAGCCACTACGACGGCCCGATCATTGCGCTGGGCATCGCTTTGATCGTTTTCGCAATTGTTTATGACTCCCCCGCAATGATCAGAAAACTGGCCATTCCAGGCCTGATGATCGCCTGCGCACTGGCGTCCAGTACACCAAGCCTCAATGTTTTCCTCGGCCTCTGTTGCGTTGAATGCATGAAAGCGCTGATACAGCAGCGCATTCCGGGTTTCATTGGCAGGCTGCTGATGATCAGGCTGACGCAGTTGTTGTGCGGATTGTGCCTTTACGCGACGGTCGGCGCATACGACTTGCTGACAATGGACAGTCATTGGCTTGCGGAAATAATCAGGCGGCTGGCCCTGCTCTACCAAAACGTAGGATTTTTGTTCAACACAGGCACCACTTGGCTGGCTATCGCGCTTTTACTGGTTGCGCTACCTGGTTACGTCAGCCACGTACTCAATGCATTCAGGCGACCGAACGGCGTTGCCCGCAAGGCAGTCGCTGTCCTCTTTTACCTGAGCCTGCCTGTTGCACTCTTGCTGCTGATTCCCGGAACAGCCTTGTTGGCAAATGATTTCGCCGGCCGGGCCGGAACATTGACGGGATTCTCGACACTGCTGATCGCGCTTTTTTTCCTGATCAACACGCATGCCTGGAAACAGCATGATGCAGTGCGTCTGGTGCTGATCCTGCCGGTCGTATGCATGCTGTCCTTTTCCTATGCCTACGCCAGAGTGCTGATCCTGCAGAAAGAGCTCGGCACTTATGTACTTTTCAGCCTTGCCTACGACATCGACACCCTGCCTGATCTGCAAAATATAGACACTTTTCACTTCGACAGTCAGCCACTTCAAAACTGGCTGCCAGCGGCCAGCGGAACCTTCGAAAAACTTCCTGCGATCAAATACATCATGAATGTCGACGAGCGCGCGACACCTGCAAGACTGCAACGCGTTGGTATCACTCGCGGTGAATGGCTGACATCGCCATGCACTGCGCAGGACCTGACGGTCAGTACACCGATAGTTGATCGCACGTTCTACAGCATTAAGGTTCATCAGCAGACCGGCTGCATCGTCATGAAAAAAATTACAACCCCCGATACTTATATCTGGGAACCGTAACCCACTTTCCGCAGCGACACTTCCCATGCCCCCTATCAGATGGCTGAGTCAAGCACTTTCCTGGCAACACTCATATTGGCTACTGCTCGGGGCAAGCCTGCTGTACATAGTTCCGTTTCTCATGGCCGACCAGACTTACGCCGATGACTACTGGAGGTCGCAACTTGCACAGGGTCGCTGGACAGAACAAGGCCGCCCCGGCGTAGACCTGCTTTATATGGTGCTCGGTTTTTCGTCAGGCGCGATCAATCTGTTCCCGCTGCCGTTATTGCTGACCACTGGCCTGCTGGCGGTATCCCTGACCCGCTTGGCGCATCATTACTTTAGCCGCCCTACCGCGCTGAACTGCCTGATTGTGTTGCCTGTTCTGTACAACCCCTTCTTCCTGCAGAACCTGTCTTACCAATACGACGGTCCAGGGATGGTACTGAGCCTGTGCCTGGCGGTGGAGGCACTGCTGCATTCGACCTGCAAGCCGTTGAAAAGCAGCTGGAAAGCGGCCTTATGGGTGGCTACAGCGCTTGCACTCTATCAGCCGGCACTCAATGTTTTAGGGAAGCTCCGAGC
>NZ_LJQT01000050.1:0-1944 GCF_001400515.1 Pseudomonas meliae
ATGCATAGGCATTTTGAAATTCCTATGCATCAAGCCTCCGTGGTGCAGGCATTCAACTCTCCATGTCTCGCTTTTCAAGGGCCACAAACCATTCCATTTCCCCTTTTACCGCAAGCTCCTCGAGGAGTGATTGCTTATCACGGGTGTAGAACACGATTCTTTGAGGCTTAACGCTCGTATCTAGAGCCATGTGATAGTCCGGAAGCAGGTCACGCTCTATGATCTTGCGAATATCTGCCCTGAAATGGGTGAGACTCTGCTTTGAACCGCATTTTTGCTGCAGCGCACCGATGTCTGCAGCCCAAATCATCTTGTTACCCAGGTGTTTCCGAGCGAGCTCATACAAACGGCGCTCAAGAGGCATCCGCAGCCCAAAATAGCGCCGATCAATGCTCATCACCTCGAAATGGAGGAAGGCGTTGTAGATCCACTCTGACAACACGACTTCGCATTCCAACACGCCCTTTCCATTGGATGCAGTCTTGGTAACGGTATAGTCTTCAATCCAACCGAATCCCTTCGTCTGCTCTTGACCACCGGTAACGATATTGGTTTCGAGCTGGGTCCCTTTTAATCGTCGAAGCATGTCCAGAACATTCGAGTACGCGTTCCCTCCAGGATCACGGGAGGTACCTGTTAAGAAGTCGTATGTATCGAATTTAACCCGCTTAGAAATCGGCATGCCTGCCTTACGGGCCTCGATGATTTGTGATCCGAGGAAAAGCAACAAATCCTTGTCAAACACCGTGGCAGCACCAATCACTGGTGGAATTATTCGAACACGTTTGTTCGTACCGGGCTGGCTGTACTCGCGAACGCTTGTATCCGGCTTTGTGGACAGACTGAATAGCGGAAATTCCATGCTTGCCAGGTCATCCTTCACTGGCCATTCAACAATGTTCGCTTGGAACATATCGGTTTGAACGTAGGGGACTACGCTCGATTTCCGACCTTTTTTCTGGCGTTTCTCTTCTTCCGCTGCCATATCAGCTGTCTTCATCTCGGTCATTGCGCGATCCCGCCATTGTACACTGGGCTATAGCTACGCTTGTGCAGCTGCCGACAGACCCTGTGTATGAGTTTCATACAGGCGTCATCTGAGCAAATCAAGGTTCGTACTTCACCGACAGCGCGCTCCCCTATGATGCCCCAGTGGCGCATGGCCACAGTGTGACCGATCAGATCTACCACGATACGAAGCTCATAGAATCGTCTACCACGCTCCCATCTTGCATGGTAAGGCAGGTTGAGGTAGCTGGTTGCAGTCGTTATCATGTGTGAACCCAGACGCTCCTAGACGAGTTCATTTCTGGTAGAAGCCCGGATCCGGTAGCCGCCGACCGGGCTTCGCTCTGCTCACGGCAATAATTTATCGTCGTAGAGCATAACCATCTCGGCCATTACACATAGTTCACCCTTCACATAGGCCATCAAGCCGCGGCAGTCGCCACGTTCCAGCACTCCCGTATCCCACAATTTGCAAAGCTCCGAATAATTGTAGGTCTGCATCGGCCAGTCACAGTGACGTACAAATGTCCACCCGTGGCTATCTCTGAACTCGCGGGAATAGGATGCGCCCATGATGACGAATTGCCGACCACTGACCTTTACCGTGGGAACTGAAGGAATCTTGTCGCCGGCTTCCGCAAAAGCGGCAGGGCAAACCGCATGATCCCACCTGTGAGAGTCGAGCTGATGAAGGTGGACAAGATCACGAAAGCTATGGCGAAAGAAACTCGACTCCCAGGGCACAAACTCGCTCCAGCAACGCTGCTCAGCGCTTTTCAACCAGGCTTGCACCACTAGCGAGCCCACACCAGGCACATAGATACCCAAAGTTTGAGAACGGGGCGTCCGGCGCTGTTTGAAACGGCAACCTACAGAATCACCAGCATCTGCCAAAAAGGACAATTCCGCCCATTGATCGAACAGGGCAGCCTGCGG
>NZ_LJQT01000413.1:0-19145 GCF_001400515.1 Pseudomonas meliae
TGGCGGTGGGGCCGGCGTCAGGGATGATGTTGAGTTGTTGTTGCGGGCCAAGAGGCATTGATCCTCCCAAGGGCTTGCGGGACTAGCCCACCCCATGAGCCGATAAAGCTCTCCTGTTCAAAAGCGAGATTAAATGGCGAATAAAACAACTCCCCCTCAGAGCGGGGCAGTTCGTCTGTACTCGCGCCCTACCGGGGCTAGCTGTTCAGTAGGCAACGGGCAAAAAAACCGCTCTCGCGGTCATGTTTACAGGGCAGTTGCATCGGAGGGCGGTGAAGGCCATTTGACTTGGAGAGGGTAATCCGGGGTTTGCTCGATCCGGTTCAGTTCTACGCTATAGCGTTTCCATTCGAGCAAACTTGCCTTCTCGGCCTCGGTAGCATCTCCCAGTTCTTCGGCATACTGCAACGGGGCGATACGTGTAGCTGCTTCCTGCAAACGCTGGTCACGAACCAGCAGAGCGGCGGACGCCAAAGCGGTCTTCTGCGCTTCGGTATCAAGAACCCATTCACCCTCTCGCCAAACGTAATACTCGCCGGGCCATTGTTTGGCGGTAAGCCGTTCAGGCGGCAGACCGAGGCTGCTCCACTCCTCTACCGAGCCGTCGTTTATTCGATACATCAAGCCACGGCGATCTATGACCTGCTGCAGCTCACCGTTTATCAGTGTCCAGGCAAATCCTGTGTTCGGTTCGCTGAGCAATTCGGTCATGCTTACAGCATTGCTGGGCGTTTGCTCGCCCAGTCCAGGAACAACCGGTAATTCAACAGGCCCTATCAAGGCCCCAGAGTCATCATAACGTCCTCAGATCAGTTTGATACGGCCGGGATAGGCCATGTTGCGGCTACGGAAACGAATCCAGTTATTCATCGGTTGCTGGTCTCTCATTACAGTCGCCACAACGCCGTTGTCTGTTGTTTCTGCCGGGTAGGCCGAACCGCCAGCCGGGACCAGTGCGCCTGGCGGCAACAAGCCACCCGGGCCTGTAGAGTTCAAGCGCCCATCTGCCTGCGCATGACCGCTGCCCAGCAGGTAGGTGCCAGTCTCTACATCTGACCCGCTCCACTCCTGAGCCACCGTCCTGAGCCAAGTGCCGTCCTGCCAAGAACCGGCGACACGCGACGTATCGACGCCCCGAGACTCATCCAGTACCCGCAGGAACTCGCCTCGGCCTTCAGGCCCTCGGAAGGTTAGAGCGCCGTCGCCACTGGTCCACCCACCTTCCTTGCCGGTACGAGCTGCTTCGGTGTAAAGCATCCCGGACTTTTGCGCATGATCCCAAAGCCACGGCCAGTCGGCACGATTGAGAAGCCCACCGTTCAACGCTCCATATCCTCCTGGGCTGAACAATGTCGTTGTCTCGAAAACAGGCCGTCCCAAAGGAGTGCTGTCATATCGCCCTATTGGCCACCAGCTTCCAGCACCATCGCTGCGCAGGTGCCACCAGTCGCCAGCCCCCATAAGAACCAGAAAGGAATAACCCGCAGCATTTAAATGGGTATGGAACCTGATCTTTTCCCCGGCACTTGCATTAACGGTCAGCCGGTTGCCACTGCTGTCTATCCTGCGAACAATGACGTCTTTGACGCCTAGTGCCGCGTTTGAGGAGGGCAGTGTGAACGCACGATTGCCGCCAGAGGCATCCAGTAGCAGCAACTCCATCTGGTCTCTTGTAAAAACAGTATCGGTATTGAAAGAGAACACTTTCTGAGAGTCGACTTCCTTTACCTCCGTAATTTTGCCGCGCTTTGTGATGTAGATCGCGTCAGTGTTAAAAACAAGCTCGACCCATTCCGCCGCGTTTAGCCGTAACGTATTACTGCCAGAGCCGAACTGTGAAATAACCTCGGCACCGCTGGCCTTGATGGTTGCCGCCCCGGACGATGCGTTATGAAAAGTTACGGACTTGCCGACCGTCACGCTCGCCTTGGAGGGCAGCGTCAGCGTGATGCCTGCGACGTTGATCCTGTGCCAATTCCCCGCCACTCCCGGCATAAGCGTCTCGGACGCTGCATATCCGACACCGACCCCCTTATAGGCCTGCCTGACCTGCGAACCAATCTGCGTAATTGCGGTTGCGAGCTGGTCTGTTCTGGTTTCATCAGGCTGCTCACCACCGGCCGCCATCGCATTCAAAATTTCCTGCGTGATCGAGTTACCCCACTGCGCGGGAATAAGCGAGCCGGGCATGCCGGTAACCGGGTTTTCATCTACAAACTTGCCGCTTGCCAAGCCTACGCCCGGCACACTCTTGGGATAATCCACATTGTGTTCCTCAGTTGAAGTTTACGAATTCGACGCTGTGCGCCGGTGCTGCTCGACGGATCAAACATTCGATGGCGAGCCCGGGATTCACCCCGAACCGCTCTCCCCAGTAGCTGGCCCCGAAGCGTCGGCCCAGGCGCTGGCGCCCACCGGTGTTCAGGGTCCACATGAATTGCGCGCTCCAGGTGCCGAAGTGCGCCTGGCCAAAACGCGAACGCCCCATACGGGGCGTTCGGTGTTCGGTCACGGTGGCGTCGGGGTAGCCCTGGCTGACGGCAATGTCGATGTAGAACGCTGCGTTCTGCCCTCCTGTTGCTACCAGCCGCTGGCGCACTGACAAGCGTCGGTCTGCGAACAAGGGTTTGAGCCCCAGACATGGGTCCGGCAGGTTCATGACCCGCTCCCAGTCCGGTACCAATTCACTGACGGTTGCAGGGTCCATCTCGTTGAGCAGGTCGAACGCGCGGCCATCGATGCGTGCGAACTCGCGGGACAGGCCGGCAATCACCTGCTGCAATTCCGGCACCCGCTCCGGATCCCACGCGGGACCGGGTGGCAACAGCGCCTGCAGTTGTCCGGCGTAATGTTCGGCAGTTCTTATGACGACCATTGAATACCCCCGAATGTGAGCAACTGGTTGGCCGCAGCAGTAACGTTGGCCACGGGTGAAACCAGCACATGATCGGTTTCGCCTGTCGCGCGGCTGATGGCCTCGGCGATGTGCGTGAGCAACAGGGTTTCGCCCAGTCCGCCCTCACGGTTGTGCAGGTCCAGCAGTTGCGCTTCGACCGCCGCCCGCACGGCGGAGGTATCCGGTGTGAGCCGGATGGTGTAGACCACCGGTTTCTGCACCGGCGCCAGCACATATACGTCTGCCGTGACCGGACGCAGCGGCTCGATATACGCAGCGACCGCGGCGAGCTGCTCGGCGTCAGGAATGGGATCGGCCTGGTCGTCACGCATGAAGAACACCGCGACCGTCCCCGGCCCCATGAACCGGCGCACACACCAGGCGCGCGTCACGCCCGGCACTTCCAGCGCCCAGGTCACGTAATCATCCTGATTGCCGCCATGCGGAATGACCCGGTAGGAGCGCACCACACGAGCACGCAGCGACTCGATACTTTCCTGCGCGATACCGCCGGAAAGGCCGTCGGCAATGACGGTAAAGGTACTGTCGATACCTTCGACCGGTTGCACGGCAGTCATGACCAGACCGGCATCTGCATTACCCAGAACACCGGCATCCACCGCTTCGACCGTGGTGGTGTTATTGCCCGCAACCGTGGTGACGCCTTTGGTCACGCGGTAGAAGCGTCCATCACTGAACTGCAGCACAGTGTCCGCATCCAGCACCGCGCCGGCTGCAGCGGTAAAGCGCACCGTGCCAGTGGCGGCCTGGGCAACCTTGCGTGGCTGCCTCAGACGCAGGATGGCTTGCCGCTCAAGGGTCTCCTCGTCGGCGGTGTCCGGCAGAATCTGGTCGGCGATCCAGTCCTGATAGCCGTACAGCCCGTAGGCCGCGCCGCTGTGCGCACGGGACAATACCCGAGCATCGGACTGACGCAGCGCTTCGTCGGCGAGGTCGACCTGGGTTCGGTTGATCAGCGCCGGTAACGTAGGTGTTTCAAACGGCATAAATCACCTGCCACTGTTCAGAAGGGTTGAAACGCACGAGCTGACCGTCCGAGACGACCAGCTCGACGCCCAGGTTCAGGCGGTTGCTCTGAACCTGTTCGGTAAGGATGTTGATGTGCTTGACCTGGCCATCTTCGATCAGCCAGTCGAGCGCTTCGCGGGCATAGAACTCGGCATCGCGCTGGGTCTGGGCAGTCAGCCTGACCCGGTGCAGCAGCCACAGCCTGGAACCGATGCGGTCATTGGCCTGTGCCGGGTAGGTGTCGCCCCACCAGCCAAAACGTTCGGCATCGTCGAACGGATCGTCCGCTTCGGCGCGACGCCAGGTGAACAGGCTGATGACCACCGAGCGCAGCAAGGACGCTTGCAGAGAGCCTTCGATAATCATCCGGCACCTCCAACGGGCGGCCCGCTCTGGCCATTACCGCCCTGCACGTTGCCGTGCAGATGGCTGATCTGACTGATGCCAGCGGCAAGCTGGTCGCCTTTGGAAACAATCTTTCCGGTCTGGGTGATCTGCGGTGTGTCGAAGTTCACCGCTACCGCGGCCTTGATGTTCAAGGTGTCGGTTTCAATGTCGATGACCTTGCCGCGCTTGAGGTGAATCTTGTCGCCCTCGTCGGTGTAGATCGCTACTTCGCCTGACTCCAGGCCCTTGAGGCGATAGCGCCGGTCGGCCACTACCAGCAGCAGACCGTGCGACCGGTCGCCACCAATGAAGGCGGCGATGCCCTCGGCGCCGGCCAGCGGGTTGCTGGTGAAGCCATAGGGTTCGAAGTGCTCCATGTCGTCCTTGACCTCTCCGGCGGTGAGGCGCATTTGCAGCGCCTGCATTTTGCTGCTGGCCCTGGCGAGCACTACCGTGCCGCGCACCAGCATGCGATTGAGTAAGCTCATGAGGTTGTTTCCTCGTCGATGGGCAGCAGCCAGGAGTAAGCGTCCTGATTGACCTGCACCTTGCTGCGCTTGTTGGGGTCACCTGGCTCGGCCTGGAAACCTTCAGGCGGACCGACCACCAGTGTGGTGATCGTGCCTTGGTCGCTCAGCGAGTAGGTCACGGCTGAAATCAGCATGTTGCGGCTTGTGAAACCGATGACCGGATCAATCACCCGGACCATGGTGTTGTGCCGCCAGAGCGCCCCGTTGGACTGCCGCCAGCCCTGGACCTTGTAGGTGGTGAGCAGTGCCTTGCCGGCCCGCTGACCACGCTCCCAATTGGCGCGACTCAGGGCGAGCTTCGGTGTGATCGGCGCATCCTCATGAACGACCAGTACGCGAAGACGCTTTTTATGCGCGGGGTCGTCATGCCGGTCATCCGTGACTTCTGCCGAGACCTCCGACGACTCCTTGCCGAACGTCTGGTCATTACCGGTCTGTTGACCAATGACCCGGTATTCGGAAAAAAGCCCGGAAAAGTCCCGCGCGATGACGGCGCTCAACACATTCTTGCCGAGTTCGAGCGCGTCTGCGCTCTGCCCGCGACTACCCGGCCTGGCCAGCACCACATTGCCGTATTCGTCATCGGTGGAAAAAATCCGGAACAGGGTCAGCAGCCGGTCAATGGACTTGAACACGGTTTCGGCAGGCTCGATGGTGTGATCGGCCATCTTCGAGGTCTCCGGTATTTCGCTGATCACCGACAAACCATAAGGAGCAGCCAGCGCTTCAACGATCTTCAACACCCCCACCTCCTTCCACTGGCTCGGCCTGTTGATGGCCGAGCAGTCGATGAGGTCGGCGGTTTTCGAGCGTCCGGAAATCTTTAGCGTGATTTGCTTGCCGTCATAGCTGATCGGCGCGGCAAACACCCAGCCGGTCAGAATCAACTCGCCGCCGATACGTACTTCGCACGCTGCGCCGGGCGTGATCGGATGCGAGATTTCAGTGCCCGGCCACTGCCAGGTAATGCTCACGTCAAAGCTGCGCGCCTGACGCTCGATCCCGGCAGAGATTTCCACCGACTTCCAGCCGGCATAGTCGTGCTCGTCAACCGTCAGGGTGACAACGTTAGGGTCGATCATGGGTCACTCCTGTGCGATCTTCAGCGTGCCTGGCGGTACGAAACCCGGGTGGGCCAGCCGATTGCGCTGCACCATTTCCTGCGCCCGGCTGGCGTCACCGAATCGGCGATAGGCCAGCACCAGCGCGGGCAAAGGCTCAGAGACCTTCATGTCCACCAGACGTACACCGCGTTGAGGTGCCTGATCAATGCCTGACGCAACGTGTTGAGCGCCAGGTAATGTTCGGGATCGGCTTTCAACGACGCTTCCCAGATGGCCGAACTCAGCGTGTCGCGCAGTTCGATGACGTCATCGGCAACCGGCACATCCACGCGTTGCAGCGCTTGCGTCACCTGCTGATCAAGCGAGGGCACCACGTTGAGCGGCGTGACCGTCGTCGCAATCGGCATGCTCGCGACGATTCTCGCCACCTTGACCAACAGCGCATCCTGAACCAGGTTGGCAGTGGCCTGAGCCGTCACACTGGTATCACGACCGCTGCCCTGGCTGACCAGATTGATACCGGACACCGCCTCTGCCTGTTGTGTGGCCTCGGAAATCACAGACCGGTAATCGACCGTTTCAACAGAAGACGCCCCACCGTTGCCGCTCGCGGAAGCGCTTGCTGAACTGCCGGTGACCGAGCTGCCGGAACTGCTGGTGCCGCTCGCTCTTCTGGCTCGTTGGCTGTCCCCGTCGAAACTGGCAAAGAACGTGGTAAACAGCGTGCTGACCGTCAACGGCGCATTGACCAGCGAATGCACCAGCGCGGTGACATCCGAATAGATCGCCATGAACGGTACGAACTGCCGCTGAATGGTCGCGAACACACCCGACAGGGCGCTGCGCAGCGCCTGAATGTTGATACGTACCGCGTCCACTGTGGCCATCACCGAGCGATAGCGCCTGAGCGCCGAATCCAGCAGGCTCTCGGACGCGCCCAGCAACTGCCGTCGCGTATTGAGCGTCGACACGGGAAACTTGAGCGGGTTGGCCGGATAGAATTTCAGGTCCAGTCGGACGAGTCCGCCTTCGTTCAGGTTGTGTGTGACGCCGCACTCGCCAACCTGAACCTGCACGCGACCCAGCCAGGGATGTACCAGCTCGCCGGCACCTTCCTGCTCCAGTGCCTGCAGCAGTCTGTCTCGCTGTTCGAAACAGTCGGGACCGACAATGAACCCCGTCAGCGTATGAACTTTCGACTGTTTGCCCAGCGACTCGAAATAAGGCTCGTCGCGCTGTGGAAACTCATGCAACTGCCCCTTGCGGCCTGCCGGGACGACGGCTTTTTCAATGAAAAAACCGACGCCCCGAAAAGACGCTGGCAGCAGGCTGTCACGCCATGTACTCATGATCCGGCTCCTGCGCCGAGGGTTCGATAACCGACGTTTGGCGATATCGTCAAACCCGGCTGGTTGGTTTGCACTTGCCCGGCACGCATGCCCGGCGGCGCGTTTTCAAAGCGAATGTTGAGCTCGCCTTCAAGTCGCGGACCGGCCCCGCCTGCGCCCTGCTGCAACAACAGGCTGCCGGGCGCCAGCGGGGTGGGTACGCCGAGCAATTGGCTGGTCGACGGCACGCCAGTGGCCTGATTGAGCAACTGCTGACTCATGCGAACGTTGTCGACGGCACCGGCCGCCAGAAATGCACCGGTCCCGCCGCCCGGCCCTGCGTTGCGTATCCGCTGTTCTTCCGCGAACTGATTGGCCTTCTCGGTTGCCCGCTGCAGGACGGTCTTATCAGTGTCGCCACCAAACCAGCTCATGATCGGTTCGATGAATGGCTTGATGTCCGCCCACAGACCTGCGAACCAGGTTTTGATCGGCTGCCAATTCTCGATGACCATGCCCAGCGGCGAAAAACTGAACAGCGTTGCCAGCACATCGGTAAACGGTTGCGCCTCGGCCTTGATGGTTTCCCACAGGCCGGCCAGGTACTCGGACAACGGCTGCCAGTTGGCCACGACCATGCCCAGCGGCGACCACGCAAACAGTGTCTGCAGAAAATCGAAAAACGGCGTGGCCAGCGCCTTGATAACGTCCCAAAGCGCAGCAAAGAACTCGGACAGCGGCTGCCAGTTGGCGACGATCATGCCCAGCGGTGTCCAGGCGAATACCGCCTTTAGTACGTCCCAAAGCGCCATGGCCGGCCCACGAATCGCTTCCCAGAGAGCTTGAAAATAAGGCGCGACGGTCGACCAGTTGGCAATCAGAAGACCTGCCGCCAGCGCCAGGCCGCGCACGATCAGGGCCAGCGGTGACAGGCCCATCACCGCGCCAAGTACGCTCATGGCGGTCGTCGCGGTCATGACCGCAACTTGCAATACACCGAACGCAATCGCAGCGGCCACCACACCCTTGATCACGCCAGGGTGTTCGGCCGCCAGCGCGGCGACCTGAGAAATCATCGGCCCGATCACGGCCATTACTTCGTTCATCGCCGGCAGAAACATACTGCCGATATTGATGCCCAGACGATCGACACGGTTGGTCATCTCTTTGATGGCCGTGGCCGTGGTCTGCGAGTTGTCGGCGAATTCCTTCTCGATAGTGCCGCTGTTCTGCACGCCCTCGCCGACCTTGGCCAGGTTGGACCTGAGCACATCCAGATTGGCCAGCAACGGCGTGATAGCACCCAGCGATTCGGCACCGAACAGTTGCGTGATGACATCCGACTGCTTGCCGGGGTCAACACTGGAGACCGCCGTCAGAACCTTTTCAATGGTCCCGGACGGGTCACTCTGCATGCCTTGGGTCAGCTGATTGACGTCGAGCTGCAACGCTTCGAACGCCCCGGCTTTCGCCGCGCCACCTTCGGTCAACGACTGCATGAATCGCTTCATACCGCTGGCGGCCACATCGCCCGGCACATCGACGCTGGCCAGCGTGGCGCCCATTGCCGCCAGTTGCCCGGAGGCCATGCCCGCAACCGGCCCAAGCGGGCCCATTGCAGTCACCATGGTGGCGATTTTCTTTTCCAGGTTGTTGCCGCCGAGCACATTGATCTTCTCGGACAGCGCCGCGACTTGCGGTTGAGTCATCTGGAACGATGAGCGCCACGAGGCCATCATGTCGCCCGACTCGGCCGCCGTCTGATCGAATGCGACACCCATTTTCACGGCATCGCTGGCAAACCCGGTCAGTTCTTCACGCGGTACATTGGCCTTGGCACCGGCAGCAACAATCGCCGCGATGCCATTGGCGCTTTCCGGCAGCCGTTCACTGAGGTCCAGAATATCGGACCCCATCTGCTGGAACTGCTGCGGTGTTTCAAAGCTTACCGAGCGTTTCACGCCGGCCATGCTGGTCTCGAAACCGATCGCTGCCTTCACCCCGGCAATCAAAGGCCCCGCCAAAGCGTTGTCCGTGACTGCCTTGCCAAGGTCTATGGCCCCCAGACTGGTCTCGAGGCCTTTGACATTGTTGCGGATAGTTGCCAGCGTTGGAGACAGCTGGTCGACGCCGGTAATCAGCGTTCTGATAGTGTCTGCCATCACTCCCCCTGCAGGATCTGGTTGATGCGTTGCGCCTGCAAGATCGATTCGGTGATGACGTCCAGCTCCCTGGACATCATCAGTTCGGGATCGGTCTTCCAGAAGTACGCGAGGTCGTAAACGACGGCGATCAGTCCTTCAAGGTTGCTGATGCCGCTGCCATGAAAAAACTCGCGACCTTCCAGCTCAGCGTGTTGATGTCGCACAGATCCATCTGATTGACCGACGAGGGCGGGATGCCGGCGCAGACGGCGATGTATTTCGCCGCCACGTCCAGATCCAGGGAAACTTCCTCGTTCTTGTCGATCCTGTACGGCAGGGCCTTGATGGCCCGCGCTTCCTGCGCCGTAGGGCGCCGGAAGGTCAGTTGCGAAAGGGTTTCGCCGTGCGCTTCGATAGGGCTGGCCAGGTCGATGACTTCACTCATTGCCAGCTCCCCTGATTGCCGTCGAATTGCAGTTCGATGGTGCCGTCGTCAGCCTTGCTGCTCGGCTCATCGACCAGGTAGGCGCCGGACAGGACGTAGGTCTTGCCGTTCTTGAATTCACAGGTGATGGTCATGTCCACACCGGTAGTGAGCAGCTTGAGCGGCAGATCCGCGGTATGCACGGCGGTGAGTTTCAACCAGGCGGCCTTTTCGGTTTCCTTGTAGTAACCAGGCACGACGGTCTCGCGCTTGATGTTCATCAGAGGCGCTTCGCCGCCGCCGCTGATAGTCAATTGGGTGCCATCCACTTTGATGTAGCAGGTACCCGCAACTTTCTGACCCATGTTATTTATCTCCAGAATGAAAAAACCCGCACGAGGCGGGCTTGAAAGGGTTGGTTAGGCTTATGCCGCTTCGTCGTACTGCAAGCGGAACTGGTTGAGCAGCGCGAACACGCGCAGGCCGTTGATGTAGTCAGGCGGGAACATCACGTTCACGCGGCTTGGGTCATTGCTATCACGCTCGACAATCAGGTGCTGGGCGAACGTTTCGGCGTTCTCCACATGCCCCTCTTCTTCAAGACGTGCGTATTGCGCAATCAACTCGCCACGGATGGTGCTCGGCGTGATGATCGGCTGGCCGGCACCGAAGCGCGTGCCATCGTTGGCCAGCTTATGGCGACCGTACTTGCTGGTGATGATGCCTTGCAGACGACGGATGATGAACGCCGACTGGTGCATGGTTTCACTGTCCAGGTACGAGTTGTCAGCCTGGCCGTAAGCGTTCTTCTGGTAGGTGGTGATCGAACGCTGAATGCGTACGTAACCGCCTTCGTAGTACGCCGTGGCGATGCCGTAACGCAGCAGCGACTCACGCTCGGTCAGGGTGAAACGCTGACTGGCCGGAGCCGGATCGATACCGGGCATGGTGCCGCTCTGGGTCGGACGGCTGGCGTCGGCAGAGATGAACACCGCCGTGCGCGCAGCCAGGGCAGCGGCCTGCAGCCAGACCGGTTGCGGCACACCGTTTTCGACACCCTGCAGGGTGATGTGCTGATCGTTGCGCAGTTGACCTGCGGCCACCAGCGTACCGACCGTGCCGCGCTTGGCGCTGTAAACGTGGCCGTACAACTGACGCGCCCAGCTCCAGCGACCGGTGCTGTCATCCATTGCCGCTTTCCAGGCATCCAGCGTGGCAGTGTCGGTCCAGGGCATGCAGATGAACTCGAACGGCTCATCGCCCAGCGCAGCCAGCGCCTTGAGCTGATCAGGCGTACCTACGCCGCCGGTCATGGCGGTGACTGCCGCCGTCAGGCCGGCAGGAATGACTTCGCCATTGGTCTTGCCCTGGCGATTGAATTCCAGCTGGATGTCATTGCCGCTTGCCCCGCTCCATTTGCAGGAAAGGGTCAGCACACCCGCTTCGACAGCCGCGGTGATCGGCAGATCAGGTGTGGCGTTGATTTTCACCGACAGTGCCGTGGCCGCCTGGGCAGCGGTTGCGCCGTTAACGACAGTGGCCTGCACTCGCATGCCGCCGACATACAGATTCAGCAAACCGGCTTCGGTCGCCGCCCCGCTGAGGGTGACTTTCGCGCCGGCCTTGGCGCCTTCGGTATTGAGCAGCGGCAGGCACCAGACTTCGCCGGTGGGGTCCGCCTTGCGCCAGGCTTCATACATCGAGGCCAGCATGGAGCCCTGACCGCCGATGTTTTTCGCCAGCGCCACGCTTGGCACCAGCACCAGAGAACCCAGTTCGGGGCCGGACACATCGTCGTTGACCTGCGCAACGATCAGTCGACGCATGCTGGCCGACGCGCTGTTGGCGGCCGAGTTGTCCATCTCCGCATAAAACAGCGGAACGCGAACATCGGATGGAATGTTGTTAAAGCTGATAGCCATTGTTTGGCTTCCTCTTGGTTAAGCCGTGAAGGCTTGATGGGTGGTGGTGGATTGCTCGGTTTTAAGTGTGATGTCGCCGTCGTTCTGACGACGCTGCCACCAGGCGTTGAAGGTCACCTGCCGGCCTTCGACGGGCAGCAAATCGCCCGCCTCCGGATCCGGCACAGTGCGGCCCTCGGCCGGTACTACAGTGATGCGTTGAGTCATGGGGTTACCTCTATTGTGAATTTCGCTTCGATACGGCCATCAGGGCCGGGGGATTTCAGGTTCGGATCTGCGGGGTCAACGCAGTCCATCTCGAGGGTGGCGCCGGTAAATCCGGGCAAACCGTCCAGATACGCTTCATGCCAGGTCTCGGCAGGCTGATCGGAGGTGTTGCGGCCCAGTTGAAACTGCGCTGCAAACCCGAAGCGATACATCACCCGGTCGCCGCTGATCTGCACCAGCGCGCCACCGGTGTACTGCATCGCGTCGTAATCGCGATCCGGGTTCCAGCCCACCAACGCTCGCCACAACTCAGCGCGCAGGGTGTGCAGTTGCTCACTGGCTTCCTGCCCGCGCTTATCACCGCCATCGAGCACCACCACGACATCGATCGTGTCGGTGATGTTCTGGCGAATGACGTTCTGCAAATCGTTGGCGGTGGACTGATCGCCAGTGGCAATCACGCACGCCGACGGGTGGGCGAGCTGATCACCGAGGGCGACCGCCGCCCAGTCGATACCGGCACTGATTCGCCCGGCAAAGCTCGGGCAGGTCGCCTGCAAGTGGGCAACTATCGGGGTTATCTTCATGAGGGGTTCCGCGTGTGTTGAAGGTTGATTGCGGCGTGGGAAACGCCTACTGATTCGCCTTGCCCAACGCCTCATCAGCCTTGTTTGCAGCACGGCTGGCCGTGTGAGCGGCCTGATTGGCAATTGATGCAGCACTTTCGACCTTGTCTGCCGCCTGGGTGGTGGTTTCGGCCAGCCTGTCCAGGCACCGGTCGCGCTTGCCCAGCGCTGCGTCGTAGGCATTGCGAACCTCGGCCAGCTGCTGCGTATGCTCGGCATTCGCCGACCACTGCCCGGCCTGAAAACCGAGCATCAGGCAGCCGGCGATCAGCAGCACGGAAATCAGCCAGACCTCCAGGCGCCGCCACCAATGGCGAGCGATGAAATCAATTGCGCATCTGTGCATCGTTTGCACCTCCGAGTTGGGATCGCAGCCGGGCTATTTCGGCGCTTTGCGTGGTGACCTTGTCGGTGAGTTGAACGATGTGGCTGGTCAGGGCTTCGATCTTGCCCTCCATCCGCCCAACCGCTGCGGCGAGCTCGTTGCGCTCCTTGGCGAACTGATCAGCCCGCGCTTCGGCTTCCTTGCGCGCCTGGCGCTCGGAGTCGAGCAGCTCATTGAGGCGGCGCACCGTACCGATGTCCGCGTTGTCCATCGCCCGGTCTGTTGCATCTCTGGAAAGAAACTTGCGCAGCCAAAGAAAGCCGCCAAGCAGAATTGTGCCCGTGCCGCCCAGCCAGGTAGCTGTGCCTGGGCCTAGGTCGGTTGGGTCCATTGGTGCTCCGTAATAGGGTGGTGGACTCTCAAGGCCCTCGAAAATCGAAAGCCTGAATAAACTGGAAAGAGCCCCTTGATGCGGGGCTCCGTTGTTGGGTCAGAACGGAATGACTTGCACCGTCATGCCTGTGCATAACCCCACAGGGCAATGCGCTCGGCAAAGTACGGTGTGACCAGTGCGACGGTCTCCGCCTGATTGCTGGCCTCCAGGCTCATCTTTTCGCCATCGGTGCCTGGCCCTGTGACCCACAGTGTCACTGGCACTTTTTCCGACTTCGCTTTATCGAGCAGGTTTTTCAGCGCGGTGCGACCGGCAGCCGTTGGCGGAATCCCTGTTTCGCCGATAAATGCGGCCATTTTGTTGGTCTTGGCATAGGTCAGAAACGGACCCACGATTTCATCGCGCAGAACGGTCGGCGAGATCAGGTCGTTGTTATTGGCGTAGGCACCGCTGGAGCTTTTATCGTAATCGCCGTAAGCATGGGCTTCCCAGACAATTGCATTGGCCGGGTCGACGATCTTCGACTGAAGGTTGGCAGAGACGGTGGCCCAGTTTCTGGCGCTTGCAAACTCAAGCCCACAAATGAACACCGGCTTTTTCGAGCTGTTGCGCAACGCCTGCAGCACGGTATTCATCGTGCTGATGTACAGCGCCTCAAGAGCAGGGAACGTAATGTAGTCCTTGGCACCCACCGTAGTATTCGAATACGGCTCGTCACCCAACCCCCAGCCCAGCACCATTGGATCGTCGCATTCGGTGACCAGCTTCTGGTGAAAGTTGGCCAGGTGAACGGCGCTCCAGAAAGTGCCGTTGACACCGTTCCCATCCTTGATCAATACCGACTCGGTTGCCTTCCAGCCGTTCTGATTACCGGCCTCCGCGGCAGGAAGAATGCGCCCGGTCAGGTTCCCGTTTGCATCGGTTTCGTAGCGATGCAAACGCATGTAGTGGTGCGGATCAGGAATGATTCTGGCCTCGCCATTGGAGTCTTCACGAATCCAGCCAAGCATTTCTTTCCAGCGCTTCACGAAGTCGGTATTCAGGTTCGCCCCTTGACCTGGCAGGCCGTCCAGAGTCGACAGCTGAATAGCGCGCTGAAGTTCGAACGGGAAACGGATCAGACGCACGCCCCAGTTCTTGACCCAGGTAGTGATGGTTCCACGATTGGGCCACTGATAATGAGTCCCTGCCTCGCCAGGCACGATCTGCCCGGCGTTAGCCACTGAACCCAGGTTGATACCTACCAGCGGAATATTCTTGAGCTGGCTGACAGCAGAACTGCTATTGGACATGATTAATACCTCTTGTTAGCACCGCGAGGCAGCAACGACGCTGCTGTACCTCTGTCGCTCAACGGCGATAACTCGAGGCTCGCGGCCTTCACATGATTCAACGTTCCGCAGCGGGAACATTTGATCTGGAGCTCTGTGTACTCACCCATGCGGGCCAGCAGCTTCTTGCACTGCCCGCATCGAAAGTCCTTCAACATTTGCACTGGCCTCCGTGTGCCTGACCCAATGAAAAACCCCGCCNNATGAGGCGGGGTTTGAGATGGGTCGCGAGTGACCGGTTGTGGCTGTTGTTCAGCCTGTTTCCGGCTGCTGCCCTGAGGCGCAAATCGCATATCGTGGGACCTTTTTACCCCCCTCCGGAAAGGCTGGGAAGGGGCAGTTTCAGGGTGGGTCGAGTTTGACCGGAGTTCAACACGAGTTCGGCCACAGCTGTGCAATCGACCCGGATAAACGGCGTGAAACCGTGTCTTCATTTACCCTTGCGCAGCCTTGTCGGCGACGGCGTTGTTGCTTCTGGAAGCGCTGCGCTCAGCGAGAATTGCCAGCACTTGCTGGTGAAGCTTGTTGATCCAGTTGCGATAGGTGCGGTCTGCGCCTTCATTGATGCCCACCAGACGCATCTGCTCGCGCACCGGCAACGACTCGACATAACGCAATGTCGCCAGTTGGGCCAGTTCAGGCCCGCGGCTCTTTGCAGGGCTGCGCGAAAGCTGCGCCACAGCCGCCTCGACTTCGCTGCTTATATAGTCCAGGCCGCTGCCATTACCCACCAGTGCGCGCGAGCCGGGTGTGCGACGCGGAATGTACGCGCCCCATTCCATGATCCCGGCCATCGGGCTGCTCAGTCCGCCGCCCAGGCCAATGCGCATGCGCTGTTCACCCCAATGCTGCATCACGGCTTCTATTTTCTCGATCATCGTGTCTCTCCTGTAGGACCTTTCTGAAACGCTGCGCAACGTCTTTCGCTGCGCAGAACCAAGGCCTTACAATACATTTTGTATTTTTATGACACAACGAAGCATTACATTATGTATATTGCTCAACACCCTACAGCCTGTATGATTCGACGCATGAACAGAAAATGGTATGAAGTCGCAAGACAGGTCATGGAAACCCAGCAGATCAGCCAGGAAGAGATGGCTGAGCGGATGGGCGTGACGCCCGGCGCGGTAGGGCATTGGCTGAATGGCAAGCGTGAGCCGAAGATCGAGGTCATCAATCGGTTCCTGACCGAGCTCGGCCTGCCGATTCTCACCACCTCCATTCCGGCCAGCGAGCCCGGCATGCACAACGTGGAGCCCACGGTGCAGCCCTCGCGTTTCTATCGCTATCCGGTCATCAGCTGGGTAGAGGCCGGTGGCTGGAGTGAAGCCGTCGAGCCCTACCCTGCCGGCTATTCGGACACCTTCGAGATCAGCGACTATAAAGCCAAGGGCAGAGCCTTCTGGCTGGTGGTCCGTGGCGATTCGATGACCGCACCCGCAGGCCAGAGCATTCCTGAAGGCATGTTGATTCTGGTCGACACCGGAATCGAGCCCACTGCCGGCAAGCTGGTGATCGCCAAACTGCCGGAAAGTAACGAGGCCACGTTCAAAAAACTGGTCGAAGACGCCGGACGCTACTTTCTCAAGCCGCTGAACCCCGCCTACCCGACCCTTGCGGTGACCGAGGAGTGCAAACTGATCGGTGTCATCAGGCAGATGACGATGCGTCTCTGACCCGGCATGCCACGTCCAAGCCCCGATAACCGGGGCTTTTTCATGCGCCACTGTTTCGTCCCGGGCAGGTGTCCGTGTAGGAAACATTTGTAGCTTGCGTGAGAAACACCCCTCAATTACTGTATGCACATACAGCAAAAAGGAGTTCACTCATGCTCAAGCAGTTCCCCGACACCTCGCAACATGACGCTTACCTGGCCTTGGCACAGCGCATTCAGGACGCTATCACCAGTGACAAGGCGCAGATCGAGCATCAGGTCCTGCTGATCAGGGAGCCTGGCGAATCGGTGGCTCACTGGGAGCGCATCATGGATCAGATCAGCGAGGCCGAAGGTATCAGCGTCACCCGCAACCCTGAAAACGGCACTGCTCGCGTGTCCTGGTACATTGATTCCCTGTGAGACGAACAATACAAATCGTATTTAAAATACAACTGCATTGTCGCGACGCGCTACATATCGTATTGTTTGTCTGCACCCCATCTCGGGAGTCCTCACATGCAAACCACAGGGAGTCATGGAATGAACGAAATACTGGATCAACTTCGCAAAGAATTCGCCACGCCGTGCCCTTCGCTGAGCGCCGTCAGAGAGCGTTATTTTTCGCACCTGTCGAGCGACAGAAATCTGCTGCGCAAGATCAACGCAGGACGCATCGACTTGAAGGTCAGCCGCACAGGCGGCAGTCGTCAGGGTCACCCCTTCGTGTACCTGCATGACCTGGCCAACTATCTGAGCGCCATCGTGACCAACAGGGCTGCCTGAGGTCAAAAAAGCACCGCCGCAGCGCGATAATGTTCATCAAACTTTGCAGCCATGAAAAATCTTGCTACGTTTCCGGTACAAAACAAAAACAATCGGGATCCGTTCATGACCAAGACATCGAGGCGCTGGCCCTTCGCGGCCTGCCTGTTATCGCTTGCCTGCGGCACCGCTGCTGCCGCGCCCTATTCGACCATGGTGGTGTTCGGTGACAGTCTGGCCGATGCCGGGCAGTTTCCGGATACCGCAGGGCCCAGGGGCTCTACGCTAAGGTTCACCAATCGTGTCGGCCCCACGTATCAGGACGGCAGCGGTGAAGTGTTCAATCTGAACTCATCGACGCTGATTGGCAGAATGCTCGGTGTTCCGGTAGGAGATCTGGCGGCCTCCACGTCGCCAGTCAATGCTGCGCTGGGCGCCCCGGATGGCAATAACTGGGCAGTCGGCGGCTATCGGACCGACCAGATTCTTGAGTCGATCAACTCGCAATCCACCGTTGTCGACCCGAACACAGGCACACTGCTGCGCAGCCGGACCGGCTACCTGCCCGCAAACGGTTTTCGCGCCGACCCCAATGCGCTTTATTACCTGACCGGAGGCGGCAACGACTTCCTGCAGGGTCGCGTGGTGAGTGCCAGCAGCGCAGCGCAAGCCGCCAATCAGCTGGCTGACAGCGCGCAAGCCCTGCAACAGGCCGGTGCGCGCTACATCATGGTCTGGTTGCTGCCGGATATCGGTAAAACGCCAGCCTTGAGCGGTTCGCCACTGGCTTCGGCAACTTCCGCACTCAGCGCGGGCTTCAATCAGCAGCTGGTCAGCCGACTGGCGCAGATCAATGCCCAGATCATTCCACTGAATGTTCCATTGCTGATCAATGAAGTCCTCGCTGAACCGGCACGCTTCGGGTTCGATCCCAACGAGAACCTGGTCAGTACCTGCTTCAGTGGCGACAGCTGCACAGAAAGCGCAGCCAACGGCAGGTCCAGCGCGACGCCGAATCCGAGCCGAGTGTTTTTCAACGACCGCGTCCACCCGACGGAAGCCGGACAACGACTGCTGGCCGACTACGCCTATTCGTTGCTCTCGGCCCCATGGGAAATAACCCTGTTGCCGGAGATGGCCAATGGCACGCTGCGGATGCATCAGGACGAGATTCGCGCGCAGTGGCTGAGCGACTGGGGCAACTGGCAAGGTGTCGGCCAGTGGCAGAGCGTGCTTGCGGCGGGTGGTCAGGAAATGGACTTCGACGCGCAGGACAGCTCGGCCGATGCTGATGGAAGAGGCTACAACCTGACCATAGGCGGCAGCTACCGATTTGCCGAAAACTGGCGCACTGGCGTTGTTGCCGGAGCGTATCGGCAGAATCTTGAGGCAGGCCCCAGGGACTCGGACTACAAACTCAACAGCTACATCGCCACCGCGTTTCTGCAGTATCAGGCCAACCATTGGTGGGGTGATCTGGCAGTGTCGGGCGGCAAACTGGACTACGAAAATGCCGAGCGCAAGTTCGCGCTGGGCGTCAGCGAAGGTCAGGAAAAAGGCGATACCGACGGTGAAATGTGGGCTGCCAGCGGGCGAGTGGGTTTCGACATCGCAGGCCTGACCAGTCGCTGGCATCTGTCGCCTTTCGTCAGCGCCGACTACGCGCACATCGATGTCGATGGCTACTCGGAAAAAGGTGATCGCTCGACGGCACTGACCTTCAGCGACCAGACCCGCAAGTCGCGGCGTGCAGGCGTGGGTGTGCAGGGCAAGTTCCAGGTGACACCGAGCACACAGGTATGGGGAGAAGTTGCCCATGAACGGGAGTTCGAGACCGATCAGCAGAACGTGACCATGGCGCTGAACAGCGTGCAGTCCATTGACTTCACGCTGGAAGGCTACACCCCGCAACGCGACCTGAATCGGGCAACGCTGGGCGTCAGCCAGAAGCTGACTCAAGACCTGACACTGCGCGGCAACTACAACTGGCGCAAGAACGACGACGTGACCCAGCAAGGGGTGAATGTTGCGTTGAGTATGAGTTTCTAGAGAGTCCGCCGGGCAGCCTCACTATCGTGCGTGGCGCTTTTTCAGGGTTTCACTATCGTGCGACGCT